>JBGSXK010000017.1:0-3801 GCA_041751455.1 Anaerolineae bacterium | reverse complement strand
TCTTTGTAACTTTAAATAAGTTTTGAAAGGTGTGGGGCAGGTATGATAGAACCCAAAAATACTCAGCCACCTGGTACTGATCTCAACCGCCGAGACTTTCTGCGAAGCCTCGTTGGGGTGGGTGGGGCTGCTGTCGCCTTACAAGCGCTCGACCAACTCGCTATTGATCCTGACCGGGCCATCGAAAATTATGAAGCCCAACTTCAGGAACTGATCTACGCAGAAGGCACTAACTTAGAGACGTTAGATGTTCTGGAGCGGATGCGCGTTGAACTGCGGCGTGCGCTGGAAAAGACCCCGGCAGAACGGCGCTGGGTGATGGTCATTGACCTGCGGAAATGCGTGGGCTGCCATGCCTGTACGGTCGCCTGTATCGCCGAAAACAAGCTGCCACCGGGTGTGGTTTATCGTCCGGTCATCGAAGAAGAAATCGGCACTTATCCGAATGTGGCTCGCCGGTTTGTGCCGCGCCCCTGTATGCAATGTGAAAATCCCCCCTGTGTGCCGGTTTGCCCGGTAGGCGCAACCTACACCAATGAAGAAGGCATCGTCGAGATGAATTACGAGCAGTGCATTGGCTGCCGGTATTGCATTACGGCCTGCCCCTACTCAGCGCGTACTGCCGATTTCGGCTATACCTACACCCAGGGTAACGCCAACGGTGATGGCCTGATTATGGGTAGCGATATTGCTGACAACTATGAACGTGCCCCTAATTACGAATATGGCAAGCAATATCCGCGTGAAGCTGGACGGCAATCTCCGGTAGGTAACGCCCGTAAATGTCATTTCTGCCAGCACCGGGTGATGAATGGCCAGCTTCCGGCATGTGTGACCACCTGCATCGGACGTGCTACGTTATTCGGTGACGCCAACGACCCGGCCAGCCTGGTTGCAGAACTGGTTGCCAGCCCGAATGTGATGCGTCTTCGTGAAGAACTCGGCACTGAGCCGCGTGTCTATTATCTGACCTAAGGAGACCATTATGGCACAGGCAATTCAACCTCAGGAAACTGCCGCACCCCTTGAAGAATCACGGCTTCGCTTCGAATGGCTCTGGACGGATATGTTCTGGATTTTAGGGGTAATTCTACTAATCGTTGGCGCTGCGGGCATGTGGCAGCGGCTGACTGAAGGACTCGCACCGACCAACCTCACCAGTTATGTTCCCTGGGGTCTATGGGTCGGTTTTTATGATTATCTGGTGTGGATGGAAGTCGGTAGTCTCATCATCTTCACCACGCTGGTTTATATCGTCGGTGATAAACGACTGACCAGCATCAAACCGATTGTGTTGTTCACCGGCTTTACGGTGGTGACGATGGGCCTGCTGATCGTTCTGCTTGACCTGGGCCACCCGGAACGCTTCTGGCATGTGATCCTCTACCCTGATTTCGGGTCGATGATTACCTGGATGGTCTGGTTGCATTCAACCTATTTGCTGGTGCTGGTTTTAGAATTGACACTGGTGCTATGGGGTGGCGAACGTGGGGAACGCATCCTCAAGTTTCTGGCATATCTCAGCCTGCCCGTGGGTTTAGCGCTGATTATCGTCAGCGGGTCGATCTTCGGCGTGGTGGCGGCGCGGCCATTGTGGAATACGGCCAGCCTGCCGTTGATGTTCCTTATTTCTGCGCTGGCCGCCGGGAGCAGTTTACTGCTGCTGCTGGTCGTGGTCTTCTGGCAGGATAAAAGCACTGATGAATATCGGGCGGTCGTCAAACGACTGGCACGGTTGACCAGTGTGCTGCTGCTGACGGGTGTGTTCGCCGCCGGGGTCATCGCCTTGACTATCCTGTATAAGAGCAGCGGTAGCCCAGCGCGTGTTGAAGCAATTAACCTGATCCTGACCGGGCCGTACTGGTGGAGTTTCTGGATTATCCATATCCTGTTGGGGGTGTTGATCCCGCTGGTCATCCTGATCAGTGTGCCAGACAGACCACGCCTGGTCGGTGTGGCCGCTTTCCTCAGCAGCATTACGTTTGTAGCGGTCACGCTCAATATCGTGATCCCTGTGCTGGTTACCCCGGAATTAGAGGGACTAGCGACCGCCTTTGTTGATCCGAAACTGGATCCGAATTATGCACCAAATTTGATGGAATGGATGGTGATCGCCTTCGTCTTCGGGGTTGGCAGCACGATCTATGGTTTGGGACTGCGCTTCCTGCCGCTTCAGTCCCATCATGCGGAGGAAAGCTATGAGTGACCAGGAAAATATTACCAATCGATACATCCCAGCGGCTGATGAAGCCGAAACGACCGAAATGACGACTACGGCAAAAGAGCAGCCCAGTGTCTCGCGGCGCACCTTTCTGAAGGCCAGCGCAGTAGCGGGGGGTGCCGCCGCCTTTCTTGGCTCTACCTTTGGCTTCAAGAATCTGATGGCGGCGCAAGCCCAGGCTGGCGAAGGGGAATTACCCTATCCCTTGCTGGACCCGTCAAATCAGATTTATACCGTGTGTTTGCAGTGCAATACCGGCTGTGGCATCAAGGTCAAACTGCTGGATGGGGTCGCGGTGAAGATCGACGGTAACCCCTACAGCCCGATGACCATGTATCCCCATGTTGATTTTACCAACCCAGTGGCCCAGATGGGTAATGTGGAAGGCGCAATTTGCCCCAAAGGCCAGTCCGGCCTGCAATCCGTTTATGACACCTATCGTCTGGTGAGCGTGGTCAAACGGAAACCCGGCACGGCTCGCGGTGCAGGTGAATGGGAAACCATCTCGTTCGAGCAGGCGATCAGTGAAATTGTTGAAGGTGGCGACCTGTTCGGTGAAGGCGATGTCCCCGGTCTGCGCGAATCCTTTGCCCTGACGGATGCGACTGTTGCCAAAGAAATGGCCGCAGCTTCAGCCGCGATCCAGAGTGAGAAGGACGTGGATGCGAAACGGGCAAAAATCGTTGAATTTCAGGAAACCTTTGCTGATTATCTGGACACACTCATTGACCCGGAACACCCGGATTTCGGCCCCAAAAATAATCAGGTTGTGTTTAACTGGGGACGGCTTAAAGATGGGCGCGGAAACTTCTACAAACGCTGGATCGGGCCGAGCTTCGGTTCGGTCAATGCACATGGTCATACCACCGTCTGCCAGGGCAGCCTGTACTTCACGGGCAAGGCGATGTCTGAACAATACACCGATGGCAAATGGACTGGGGGCAGCAAATTCTACTGGCAGGGCGACCTGGGTAACTGTGAATTTGCCATTATCGCCGGCTCATCGATTTTTGAGGGTGGTTATGGCCCGCCGCTGCGGACACCGCGCATGACGAAAAATACAGTCGAAAATGGCCTGAAGTTCGTGGTCGTTGACCCGCGTTTCTCTAAAACTGCCGCCAAAGCCTGGAAGTGGATGCCTGCCATCCCCGGCACTGAGGCCGCGCTGGCGATGGGTCTTATCCAGTGGATTATCGACAACGAACGCTATGACGGACGCTATCTCTCTGCGACCAATAAGGCCGCTGCGGATGCGATTGGCGAAACCACCTGGACAGAAGCCGCCTGGCTGGTCAAGCTGGATGAGGATGGCAAGCCCGGTAAATTCCTGCGCGCCAGTGAAATCGGCCTGCGTGAACCGGAAGAACGCCCTGTTTCTACGGACGATGAAAAGACCTACCTGTTCGATTATTTCGTCGCGCTGGTCGATGGTGAGCCAGTCGCGGTGGACCCGAACGCCACCGATGCTGAAATGGCGGTTTATGGTGATTTACTGGTCGATACTGAGATCGAGGGAATTGCTGTTAAATCTGGTTTACAAGTCATCGCGGACTCAGCCCATGAGCATACACTGGAAGAAT
>JBGSXK010000016.1:0-8526 GCA_041751455.1 Anaerolineae bacterium | reverse complement strand
CATCAGACGCGGAATTGAAGCGGATTCTGTTGAAGAAGGGTTATTGCTGCCAGAGATTGCCATCCCCAGCACCACGCCTACCCCCACCAGCACCACGACCATAAATAAGGGAACGAGCAAACGGCGCATAAGTTGCCTCGCAGTACATGCACTTTAAAAGCGAATATTAGCACACGCCCGGTTTACCAGCAACGCGCCTGGTAGGTCTGCGGTTAGAAAATAGCGAGAACAGGAAAGGTTTAAGGTTTCCACCTGTAAAGCGTATAAGCCACGCCGTCCGTCCAGACTGGCTCCAGCCACTCGTCACGCACAGTGGGGAACTGCGCATTGATGGGGATATAGGGATCATATGATTCTGGCGTGAGTGCGAAATCAAGCCCTGTATCCCATACCAGCAGATAATCATCGCCTCCCGCGCGCCACGCTGCCAGAACTTCCTCCACTGTTTGCCCCTGTATGAGCGGGTGTGCCCAGAAATCAGTCAGCACATCTCCATTACAGATGAGCGCTGCCGGGCAGTAGTAGGTACGCGGCTCCCACAAAAAACGCACCTGGCTGCCGGCGGGCAAGTCTTCCAAACGATGCATGGCGCTGCTGTATGCGCCTAATGTGCTGTCCAGGTAACGTTCACGCCCGACCAACCCGGCGAAATAATTCACCTGACCACCGCGCAGCGTGGACTGCACCGTTTCAACCAGCATCAGCATCAGTGTAAACATCACGATCCCGCGCAGGATAAAGTACAGGTCAAACGGCTTGCGCGGCCAGCGTGACAGTGCATGGAAGCCCAACCCGCCCGCCACCGAGGCCACTGCCAGAAATACCGCTCCGGTCTGACGCGGCCCCATGCCAATATTGGAGACTGCCGCCAGCGCCATCCATTGCAGCAGCAGCGCCGCCAGCACCAGCACTATGCCTCTGGCAAAAGGGCGGGTGTTATCCGGCAGCCAGCGCCAGCCCACCAGCACCAGCAGCGGCGCGGTCAACAGCCAGGCGCCCAGCGTAAAACCATACCCCAGCCCTTTCTCCACGCCGAAAATCGTGGCGGCGAGAGGCAGCACTACAAGCTGCCAGGGTTCACTGCTGCGCAGCAGGCCGCTGTAGGTCTGGCTGAAATGAAGATTACGCGCAGCATCCCAGTTAAGGCCGCCAAACAAAAAGGGATAAACGGGGTTCTCATACAGCAGAAGTCCTTTGATCAGCCATGGCAATAAAACCAGCAGCGCCACCATGCCGATCATCAGGCTGTGCCTCACGAACTGGCGCGGTGTATAACAGAGTACATACACAGCCAGCGCCACCGCCATCATCCCGGAGGTATATTTGACGGCAATAAGCAGACCCAGCACTACCCCCACGATCACCAGCCAGCCAACCGCGCGGGTTTCGCGCCACTGGTTGGCCGCCACCAGTGCCAGCAGCGCATAAGCCATCACGGCCAGATCGACATAGGGCCAGCCGAACAACAACCAGAGACTGGTACTGCTCAGCAGCAGCGCTAATGCGATCCAGCCACCTGTCCTGTCCGTGTACCGTCGTACCAGCCCACCTGCCGCCCCCAACAGCAGCCCACCAAACAGGAAATGGACAGGCGCGGCAGCAGTCTCCCGCCCGAACAAACCCATTGCCAGCGTAAACAGCATTTCCACGCTCTGCGGAAATCCCAGATAATGATTATCAGGATAGGTCGTAATCGCACCCTCAGCCAGATACAGCTTCGGCGCAACGAGGTGATACATCAGCGCATCCCAGGCAGTGACGGGCGCGAGGGCATGGAGCAGCGCCAGCACCAGCAGCAGCCCCACAAACAACGCCATAAAACGCTCCCAGCCGGTCTCCGCGCGGGCAGCACCGATCACTGCGCGCATATCTCTCAGCCAGCCGAGCGGCGACCCCACCAGAAACGCCAGCACAAGCAGCAGCCATAAAGCCAGGGCACTTAACAGCCCGACCAGCCCAATAACCAGCACGGCCAGGCTCAGCAGCCCCAGGCCAACCCCAGCTTCCAGCGTCACGCGCTCCGGGCGGGTGAGTGCGGCAGTATCGGTCAGCCATGCCAGTACACGCCGTCCGGCTCCGCCACCCGCCGCCGAGATCAGCACGACTGCCAGGATGTCCAGCGCCGCGCCACCCCAGACTTGCAGCAGCCCCAGGCCTAACGGTTTATGCACCCAGTAATAACCCACCAGCAGCGCCAGTACAGCCACCAGCACCAGCAGTGACCTGATGCCGCCCACTTTATTATTTATCGAATTCATATGATTTTTATGGTATACCTACATTTTATTCATTATACTAGGTCATATGATCGTGAACCCTTAACCCCATGTACCTGATTGACGGTCACAATCTCATCGGGCAAACGCTCGACATTTCTCTGGATGACCCCAACGACGAAGCGCTGCTGGTGCAAAAGCTGAACAGCTTTGCCGCACGTACTAAAAAACGGCTGGTGGTGGTATTCGATCACGGGCTGCCCGGCGGTTCGTCGCGTATGTCCACCTATGCCGTGCAGGTGGTCTTTGCCAGCCAGCGCTCCAATGCTGATCGCGTGATGATCGCCCGTATTGGCAAGATCAAAGACCCGCTGAACTGGACGGTTGTCACCTCTGACCGTGAAGTGCGTGCTATCGCTCGTGGGCGCAACATGACCGTGCTGACCTCTGGCGAATTTGCCCAGCTCTTGGAAACACCGCCAAAACCGGAGATTGATGCAGGCGAGGCCGTCCATGTGAATGTTACGCCGGAAGAGGTCGATGAATGGCTGAAGGTCTTTGGTGAAGTTGAACCGCCGCCAAAACGTAAGCCAACTGCTCATTCCGGCTCAAAGCCGCCACGCCTGACCGGGAAGCCTCCCAAATAGACGCAAAATTCGCAGTTTACGCTGCATAACGACAGTGCTATACTTAGTGGGTGTATGCGGTTGGCAACATACCATGCTTTACACGTAAAATTGATCTCGCTGCGCACTGAGAAATAGAGGACGCTCGACGAGATTATGGTCACAGGTCAGTCAGTATCGGGGCGTGGCGCAGTCCGGTAGCGCGCACGGTTTGGGTCCGTGAGGTCGTGGGTTCGAATCCCGCCGCCCCGACATTAACAGACAGGCACCATGCGGGTATAGTTTAGAGGTAAAACACTTGCCTTCCAAGCAAGATTCGCCAGTTCGATTCTGGCTACCCGCTTTCTCTAAAGCTGATTTACCTTAATACAGTATACAGCCAGCGAGAAGGGCGCGTATTTCAATGGCAGAAAAACGGTCTCATAAACCGTAAGTTACAGGTTCGAATCCTGTCGCGCCCATCCCTACGCCTCTATTCTCCGTCAATCCGCCCAGGCGGATTTTTTGATTCTGGGGTCATAACGGACGAAAATCCGGCACAAAGCGATCTGAGAGCAGTGAAAATTGTAAAGAATCTCCAAAAAATGTGATACCATAAGAGTCTAGCTCCATGGCCGCCCTTTTTAGTCGTTAGTTTATGAGAGGCTCCGACCATGCAACAGATCGAAACCCCTCGTTTAATCCTGCGTAAATTCACCCTGGAAGATTTGGACACGTACCACGAGCAGATTTATGGCGATGCCGAGGTGACACGCTACCTGCCTGGGGGACAGCCACGTCCAAAAGAGCACAGTGAAATGGTGCTCAATTATTTCATCGACCATGATCGCGAACATGGCTTTTCACCCTGGGCAGTGATTGACAGAGTCAGCGGCCAGTTGCTCGGCCACTGCGGCTTAATCCATGTCTTGGATGAGCCAGAAGTCGAGATTATTTATGCACTGGGTAAGAGCACCTGGGGCAAGGGATTGGCAACTGAAGCCGCCAGCGCCTGCCTCGACCATGCCTACAACCATCTTGATATGGATGAGATCATCGCCCTCGCCTACCCAGAGAACACCGCTTCGCAGCGGGTGATGCAAAAGCTGGGGATGCAGGATGAAGGCGCCACCGATCTTTTCTATAACGCGGAGCTGGCACTTTATACCATTTACCGCGAAGAATACGAGGCTGCCCAGGTCAACCAGAACGTCGAGCAGGATCAGCTTTAGCCAGCAGCTTGCCTGAGATCATTGTTTTGCCCGCGTGAGCGGGCTTTTCCGCTTCTGTGGTGGTCAGGCTACTGCCCCACCAGCGCGTTTAATTGGTCCCGCGCCAGTTCAAATGAGCCGCTGGCATTGCGAGCAGAGTTTAACCCGGTCTCGACAGCAGCGCGGGCATCACCGCTGGTACAGGCGGCCTGCAACTGGCTCCACCCCTGCCGCAGTAGCGCCAGCCCGTTATTGACCAGGTCAACCGCCAGCGTAAGCTGTGCCGGAACATCACCCAATTCTGCCGCAAGCGTCCTGTTTGCAGGGATGTCTGGCTGCGGCTGTGAGCAGCCATCGGTAGCGCCTGTGTCGCGGATATCTATCCAATAACTATTAAGCAAACCTGCTGCCCCGCGTGGGTTCAGCATCTCGTCAATCAGATCCAACTGCGCGACGATGGACGGGCGCAAATTCGGCGTAGGCGACGGCGGTGCGGGAGACGGTTCTTCTGTGACGCTGCCTTCCGCTGCATCAGGCTCGGTGCTCTCCGGGCTGCTCAGCATATTTTCGGCGTTGGTCAGCCTGTCCAGCGCTGTGACCAGCGCCCCCAGCGCCGGGGCGGCCTCGGTTGCACTAAGCGGTGTACCCTCTGCGCAGAACTGACGATAGGGCACGGCGGTGCTTTCAAACTCCACCTGTACGATGTTCAGCTCATCTGCCACAGAACGCAGGTCAGGTTCATCAGGGATGCTGGCCGCGCTGTAGAGGTTAGGATTGATGAATGTCGCGCTGCAATCCACTGTGTCCCCGCCAATCACACGGATATACTGGCTGCGCAGTGTTTCCACATCAGCGCGCAGTTCCCCAAGTTGTGCGGTGAGGCCCCCCAGCAGTTCATCACGATTCTGGGGTACGTTACTATTGGCGGCGCGCGGGTTCGAGTCGTCATCTGTCCCAATGACAAGCTGGCCGTCAAGCTGTGGCCAGATAACGAAATTGAAAAGCAGCAGCAGCACCAGTGACACCAGCAGCGCCACATTGAGGCGGGCAAACAGGCCGCGCGGCAGGGGAGAGCGTCGTCCCATTTTTCCCTTCAGCGCGATGTCCTCCAGTTTTTGCACCACATCATCATGTTTCGGCCCGTTCAGCCCTTCTTCCAGCGCGCGAAACATACCAAGCGAATATTCGGCAGCCTGGCGCACACCGCTGTCGGGGTCTTCTTCGTAGACCTGGCGCAGGCGGGTGATGGCGCTGGGATCTCCAGCCTCGCCCAGCCAGCGCGCTGCTGTGCGTCGGGTGCGCGCATCAGCAGCAGAAAGCAGCTTAATATTCTGGCGTACTTTGGCTTCAAACGCATCCAATTCGGACATGGGCGTTTTTGCTCCTGTGAGTCGGTTGAGGAGAGGCGACCTATTGTGTCGCCCTTCATCAATCATAATACGTGAACAGCTTTCAAAGCAAAAGCAGAAATTATAATTTTCTGTGTACCTAATTGGATATAAATGGTATAATCTGTGGAACAACGACGTATTGATCAGAGGGGTAAATCCACCTCGCCAGGAGGCTGTGCATGTTAGCTCAACCCCATCTCAACATCCCGCTGGATCGTGAAGGCGAGGAGCCGATCTATCGTCAGCTCATCCGGCACATCCGCCTGCAGATTGAGAGCGGCAACCTGCCTGCCGGCGCGCGGCTGCCCGCCAGTCGTGATCTGGCGCGCCAGCTCAATATCAGCCGCATCAGTGTGGTCAATGCCTATGCGGAGCTGCGGGCGCAGGGTTATCTGAGCGCTCACGCCGGACGTGGCACATTTGTTTCTGGCGAAACAGGTACCGCTGTAAACGCTAACGGCCACCATCACAATCATAATCCCAGCAACAACAATGGCGATACCCCCGGCGCGCCGGATCGCTCTATCCGCGAGATGATGCGGTTAGCACAGAAGCCAGGGGTCATCAGCTTCAGTCGGGGCGCGCCACCTACTGAGTTCTTCCCTGTGCAGAATTTGCGCGATGCGATTAATACTGTCCTGGATCGCGATGGCTCGGCGGCGCTGGGTTATGAAGCGCGTGAAGGTTACGGGCCGCTGCGTGCTGCTGTGCGGGATTATGTCACCGCGCTGGGCATCCAGTGCAGTGGGGAACATGTCCTGATTACCGGTGGAACACAGCAGGCGCTTGACCTTGTGATCCAGGCGTTGTGCTCCGAAGGTGATACTATCGTTACAGAGAATCCTACTTACCTGGGCATGATCGACATCGCCCGTGCCCGCAAGGTGCAGTTGCACGGCATTAATGTGGACGAAGACGGCATCCGGCTCGACCATCTGGAAAACTACATCATCGACAACAACCCCCGCATGATTTATGTCATGCCCAGTTTCCAGAACCCTTCAGGTGTGGTCATGCCCCTGCACCGCCGCCGCCAGTTGCTCAATCTCGCCAATGATTACAATATCCCCATCCTGGAGGACGCGGTGTACCACGAACTGCGTTTTGAGGGTGAGCATGTGCCGCCGTTAAAGGCGCTGGATGAGAGCGGAATTGTGCTTCATGCCAGCGGGTTTACAAAAATGCTGCTGCCGGGCATTCGCATTGGCTATGTCATCAGCGATAACCGTCATCATGAGCGTATCCTGCGCGTGAAGTACGCGGCGGATATTTCCACACCCGGCCTCAACCAGCGCGCCATTCACCTGATGCTGGAACGTGGCCTGCTGGCGCAGCAGTTGGAGCGTAATAACCGCGAACTCAAGCGCCGCCGGGATGTGGCACTGGTCGCCGCGCAGAAATATTTCCCGCCCGGCGCACGCTGGAATGCCCCTGAGGGCGGCATGTATCTGTGGGTACAGCTCCCTAAGAGCGGCCCCAGCGCGGCAGAGCTGTATGTCACCGCCATCCAGGGCGGGGTGGCTTATGCTATCGGCAGCGTATTCTATACCAACAACTGTGGCAACCACCGGATGCGGGTGAACTTCGGCACCCAGCGCCCGGCAGAAATCGAAGAAGGCTTCAAACGATTGGGGCGTGCCTGGCGTGAGCTGGCCTGCGATTATCATGAAATTGACAGGGCAGGCTTGATGTAAGACCCATTATTCGACCAGTCTCATTGTCCCGTGGACTTAACAATCATACGCTCGATGTGGACATGCGCGGGCAGTGCCGCCACGAATACCACAATTTCCGCGATGTCCTCCGGTTGCAGCATAGTGTCGCGCTTTTCCTGCGGCGGCGGCGCGGGACGTTGATCCAGCAGCGGCGTATTGCCATCCCCAGGGCAGATCAAACAGGCACGTACTCCGTACGGGTTGCCTTCCTCGTTGGAGACATGCGTCAGCGCGTCCAGGCCCATCTTGGAGGCAGAATAACCCACGCCTGCCCTCCCGTTGGGCCGCAAGCCAGAAATTGAGGAGACATTGATAATCGTTCCATGTCCACGCGCGATCATGTCCGGCAGCAGCAGCCGTGTAAACAGGTAAGCGCTGGTCAGGTTGACAGCGAGGAGCTGCGCCCATTGATCGGGTCTGGTTTCCCTGATACCGCGCTGCTTGACATTCGTCCCGGCGTTATTGACCAGCACCTCAATCGGGCCGAGTTCCGCCTGAGCCTGCATCACCGCCGCCGTAATCTGCTGTTCATCGGCCACATCTGCCGGGCACACAGCGACACGCCCGCCAGAGTCATGGATACGCGAGGCAACAGCCTCCAGTTCTGTCTGCCGCCGCGCAACCAGCGCCACCTGCGCGCCTGCCCCGGCACAGGCTAATGCAATCGCCCTGCCAAAACCACTGCTCGCCCCTGTGACCAGGATTGTTTTAGCCTCCAGATTCCCTGCTGCTATCATGGCTTGCCCCACAGTCGTCAGAAATAAGTCAATGAGGGATTATAACCGAAAATGTGCGCCAGATGAGTAAGCTGCATGCACCAGACATGATCTAATACAAGTGTTATGTTGTTGCGGTATGATAGGCAAAAGACCGCCAACGCGGCTTATGAGTCTTCAGGAGGATAAAAGATGGCAGATGCAGTCGAACTGTGGGAGCGGCCAGAAGCACAGGAAATCTACATGATCGCCGGGTGGCGGCAGTGGGCAGATGGTGGCTCTGTCTCGTCTGGGCTGCCACAGTATCTTGTCCAGCAGAGCGATGCACGCAAGATCGGGCAAATCTCGCCGGATGGCTTCTACCTGTTCCAGATTCCTGGTACGCATGGGCTGGTGCGTCCGGTAGTGAAATTTGAGGAAGGCTACCCGTCAGCGATGGAGCAGCGCCAGAACGAGCTTTTTTACACAGGCAATGACCAGCGCGGCGTGGTCATCTTCCTGGGTGATGAGCCACATCTGGATATTGAACGCTATAGCAACGCCTTACTGGATGCTGCCGAAACGCTCAAAGTCAAGCGTATCATCGGGCTGGGCGGGGTCTATGGCGAACTGCCGTATCAGAAGGAACGAATGATTTCTTCTATTTACAGCCTGCCGCGCCTGAAAGAAGAA
>JBGSXK010000015.1:0-19890 GCA_041751455.1 Anaerolineae bacterium | reverse complement strand
GCATGAGCAGCACGGACGCAGCCACACCATAAATCTGTGTATGATAACGTGGAGCAGGAATACCGTAGGTATCCGGCATTTCGGAGACCACCAGCGGCGAATAATGCGCCAGCGTATCGACCTCCGCGCCGTAAGCACAGCCCGCCGCCCAGCAGCCCAGCCAGCCCGACAGCGCGATGAGCGGCAGCGCCAGTGCCAGCGAATCCAGTAATGGGGTGAATACCATCCTGCGCCAGCGTGCGCCCAGGTACAACCCGGCCAGCGCGCCAATCATCGCCCCGTGCCAGTCCAGCCCACCCCGGTTGAACTGTATGATCTCAGCCGGGACGCGGGTGAAGTGTGCCCAATGCAGCAGTACATGCACCATTCGCGCACCGATGATCCCGCCAGCCAGCCCCAGCAGATAGGCATCTGCAACCTGCCCCGGCTGCGCACGAAGGCGGTAGACCCCCAGCGCTGCCCCGGCACTAATGCCCAGCGCCAGCAGCAAGGTATACGTCTGCAACGTAAGGGGGCCAATGGTCGTATAAAAATTAAGCATACCTGTTCCTTTGCCGAAGCTGCCTGTGTCCCGCTACGGCTGTATGACCCCCTGAATTTTAGACAGGTCATGCCCCGTCGTCAAAAGCATGTTAGAAATCACGTAGAAATTAAGGCCTCAGGGGATGGAAAGCGGGAAAAGGTGAGGGACCATGTTATAATCGGGCACATTAGTTTTTTTACAGCATCACTGTCCCAACGCAAACAGACTTTTTTTGTGAGGCTGGCTGTGAAAAAAGGGGATTGATACCTGCATAACTGTGTCTGAGGTTATGCGACACTCGCGTAAGTAAATTTAAGGAGCAGTGCAATGGGTGGATTAAGCGGCTTACTGGGCATTTTGTCTCTGGGCGGGCTGTTGGCCTTCCTGGGCGGAATTGCCTTAGTCGTGATGGCAGCCTCGCAGGGGCGCAATGTACGCAGCGGGATTACGCTGGCGCTGGCCGGGCTGGTGTTATTTTTGCTGTTCAGTGTGGTGGGGTCGGGCATTGTCATCGTGCAGCCCCAGGAACGAGCCATCGTCTTTAATGTCATCAGCGGGGCGCTGCAAGAGCCTCCGCTGACCGCCGGGACTCATGTCGTGATTCCGGTGCTGTATGAGTACACCATTTACCCCGTCCGGCAGCAGGAATATACCATGTCGGATGTGACCGAAGAAGGCCGTGCCTCAAATCAGGACGCGGTGGTTGCCCGTACCCGTGACGGGCAGGAAGTGCGGCTCGATATTACCGTGCTTTACAACCTTAATGCCGAGCGCCTGAACCTGGTACACCAGCGCTGGCAAAGCACCTATGAGGCGGAATTTGTACGCCCCACGGTCCGCAACATCGTGCGCACAACTGTTTCCGAGTATCCGGCAGAAGGCATTTACGGTGAAAGCCGGGCGGATATGGAATTAGAGGTTGAGACACGTCTTAGGACAGCCTTCGATCTGGAAGGTATGGAACTGACCGGGCTGCTGGTGCGCGCTTTGAACTTCCGCCCGGAATTCGCCGAGGCGATTGAACGGAAAGAGATCGAGGCACAGGAGCTGGCACGTGCCCGTACCGAGGCGGAACGTGTGGAAACACAGGCCCGTGGTCGTGCTAATGCCGCTATCCAGGCCGCGCGCGGTGATGCCGAAGCCGTGATCCTGCGGGCGCAGGCGCAGGCCGAGGCGCTGCGGCTGGTCAGCCAGCAGATCGCCGCCAACCCCAGCCTGATTCAGTATGAATATGTCCAGCGGCTCTCGCAGAATATTCAGTTGGCGCTGGTGCCTTCCAACAGCCCGTTCCTGTTTGACTTTGAAAGCCTGGCACAGGGCAACCCGGATTTTGTCGCGCCTGCCGTGCCGGATATTGTCCTGCCGGAAACACCGACACTGCCGGACGAACCCGCACCTACCGAATAAGCGGGCAGCCCGGTGATCGTTCAGGGGCGCAGGATGACTGTGCCCCTACTATATTTTGCATAAATAATATCTAAGAAATTTGTTCGACTCGTTGACTTGCACGTGCCGCCCGGCATACAATAATTCCAGAAAAAAGCTTTACTGGAATGAAACTGGGGAACACAGAAAACGACACTATGGCACAGGATTATTATCAGACATTAGGCGTGGAAAAAAGCGCCACTGAAAAAGAAATCAAGCAAGCTTTTCGCAAGCTGGCGAAGAAGTATCACCCCGATGCGAACCCGAATGACCCCACTGCGGAAGGCAAGTTTAAAGAGATTAACGAGGCCTACGAAGTGCTGGGCGACTCGGAAAAGCGGGCGCAGTATGACCGCTTTGGCAGCGCTTATCAGCGTATGGGCGGGGCGGCAGGCACCAATGGTGGGGCTTATTACACCAATGTCGATGTCGGAGATGTGGGCGACGGCCCCTTTGCCGATATTCTGGAATCGCTGTTTGGTGGGCGACCAGGCGGGCGCACCCCAGGCACACAGGATTGGGGACGACGCACAGCACCAGCTATGAATGGCCGCGACCTGGAGCAGAATGTTGCTATCAGCCTGCAAGAAGCCTACAGTGGCACCACCCGCGTGGTCACGAAGGGGGATCGCCGCATCAAGGTGAATATCCCGGCTGGCGCAGCAACGGGCACTAAAGTACGTGTCGCCGGGGAGGGTGAGCCGGGCGCGTATGGTGGCAAGCCGGGCGATCTGTACCTGATCGTGCAGGTGGAACCGGACAGCCGTTTCGAGCGGCAGGGTGACAACCTGTATACCGATGTGAAAGTGGATATGTTCACGGCGCTGCTGGGTGGAGAGGCGGAAGTCACCACGCTGGAACGTCCGGTGAAACTGAAGATTCCCGCTGGAACACAATCAGGGCGTAAATTCCGTCTTTCGAGCAAGGGGATGCCTGTGCTGCGACAAAAAGACCAGCGCGGCGATCTGTATGCCCGGATTATGATCCACGTACCTGCCAACCTCACCGATGAGCAGCGCGAACTGGTCAGGAAGCTGCAAGAAAGCCTGAGCTAGTCCCCTAAACCGCCTGTTCCTGCTCCCCCACCGGGCGCATATAAAACCCTGCCACAACCATGCTGAGGAGCGAAATGAGCAGCCCTGCGGCCAACCCCGGCGGCTGGAAGCGCAGGGTGTAGGTGTGTGTACCGGGCGACAGCGGCACTCCGATAAAGCGTGTCAGTGTGACAGTTTCGACGGGCTGGTGATCCACAAACGCCTGCCAGCCAGGAAAATGGGTTTCCTGTACCACCAGGTAATAACGTCCGTCCGGGTCATCCGGCGGAGTTTGTGCCCGCAGTGTGATGGTATCCTGCTGGTGTGTCAGGGCTTCTACGGGCAGGATATTGGTCACGTTCAAACTGTCGGCAGCATCCAGCAGCTCGGTTTCGGCGGCGATGAAAGCATAGGGCAGCGCTTCGGGCAGACGGTAGAGCGCGGCGGCGTATTCCTTCGGCATCCCACATGGCCCTACCGACTCCTTTTCCGACGGCGGCGCACATTTTATCAATTCATGGGTATGCGACTGGACAAAACTCAGCGACAGATCATAGGCAATGCTGCTGTACTCGTTGGAGATAATGCCCCATCCGGCTGTATTGTTCAGCGCGGGCGCATCAGACGGCAAGCTATCCGGCAGCGGGAGCGCCCTCCAACCCTCATTCAGGAACCAGTTGCGTGTCTGGCTGTAGTAGGCATCAAAAGCCGATGGTGAAAATGGCTCCTGAATCACCGGAAACGGATTTTCCGACTCCAGGGCCAGAGCAGCGGCATAGAGCGGCTCGAACTGGTTCACCGGTGGGCTGCCCCGGAGCAGTGGGCTGTTGGCGCGTATAGCATCGGCCAATGTGGTCAGAACCAGCGCGACCAACCCCAAACGCAGCAAATGGACAGCAGTCAGGCGCGGCAGCGCGGCCAACCCGTTCCGGTTGGGCTGATGGGCGATCCACTGGAACAGGCTCACCAGCGCGTCGATCCCCACCGCCGCCAGCGCCAAATACCACAACCCATGAGCGGCCTGCTGATAATTGACGAAGACCCGCTCGCTGAGAAATTCGTAAAGCGGGAAAATGGTCAGCGCCAGTTGCAGGCGGGTGCTGTTATCCCGCAAGCTGTAGATTAGAAACCAGACCCAGGCGATGCCTGCCAGCAACAGCAGCCCTGCCAGCCTTCTACGGCTGAAAACTGACACCGCAGGGCTGTGCGGGACGAGGTGCTCCAGGCTGCGCCACAGCAGGTCAATACCGATCCCTGCCAGGACAATCCACCATAACGCGCCGATGGCATGGGCACGTCCCAGATAACGAAACTCGGCCAGCAGTTCAATATGTGTATATAAAAACAGCAGCACACTGGTCTGCCCTGCCCCCCACACCAGCATCAACAGCGCCAGCAGCAGCGCCGCGTAGACTGCCCGACGATAATGGTTTTTCACCTGCCCGCCAACCAGCACCACGATCATCCCAATGACAAACAGAAAGACTCCCGGCCCGATGTAAGCGTAATCCACCACCACCTGCTGATACCAGGGCGCTTGATCGTTAAAGACATGCCACTGTGACCATGGATAGATGTAATTGACCAGCGCCTGTGTCAGCTCGTAATGCGATTCATAGACCGCGTCAAACTGGCCGTTGTCGTCCAGCGCAACCTGAGCATGATCGACAAAGGCGCGGGTTGACCAGATGGGCAGGAACTGGATGGCGGCAAATCCCAGCGCCAGCAGCGCCCCCACGCTTACACGCCGCACCCGTACCCACTGGATGCGCCAGCGTGCCCCCTCGCGCTCGGCCAGATGCAGCAGAGTGATGAAGGCGCAGCACAGCAGCACATGCAGCGAATAATAAATATTGCCGGAGAAAAACAGCAGCGCGAAGGCCGCAGCCATCAATACCGGAGCGCGGCGGTCAGTGGTATAGAGCGTCCACCACAATCCCGCAAAGACCAGCGGCGGCCAGGTAAGGCTGAGGCCAAGTTGAAAATGCCCGGTGTAATACTTGGCGATCAGCGCGCCGCTGAGCATATACAGTGCGCCGGCAGCCACCCGCCCCAAAGCCCCCACACCGATAGCTTTCATCAATGCCCACATATTCCATCCGGCCAGCAGCATCCCCAGCATGATCGCCAGTTTGCTGCCCTGCACCGCGCCGAACAAAAGCACAGGCACACTGGCAAAAGGATTGAACAGGTAATTGAAGGCGTTGTTGAGCAGCGGCGTGCCTGTATTCAGGTAAGAATTCCAGGTGGGAAGCTGGCCGTATTCCCTCAGGCCAATCTCCATCGGAATCAGAATACCCGCCAGCCGCTCATATTCCAGCCCGCCGAAACGGTTGGCCGGGTTCAGACCTATAAGGTTGAGATTGGGGGGTGCATCCAGCAGTCTGGCGGACAGGATATAGCTGAAATAAACCAGCGCCACCAGCGTAATGAGCGTCAGCTCAAAGAGTATCTGTGGCAGCCCGCTGCGGGACAATGGGTGGCGCGTTATGGCCGTATGGGGGGCGGTTGGTGTGTGCATCGCCTCTCTGCGTAGGGTGAACGTGTGTGCATAAATAAGTATCAGCAATTTTGCTGAAAGCACAACCTCGATTTAGGTTGCATAAAGATTTTACGGCGGTCTGCGGACGTATTTATACTGGCCTGGGCAAGGCTTAAGATGGTGTGGGATCGTGTGGCATATGTGGGAAATCCGTTACATATCACTACCGTTTTCTAACCAAACTAATGCTTAAATTTAGTAGACAAACACCAGTCGCCGTGCTAGAGTTTTAGACGTAGTTGTACGCTGCGAACGTCTCAGGCCAAATCATTTTTTCAGAAAAGTATGTTTACCCCAGCCCCCATAACACTTATTACGGGGTTTCCTGCCCTGACTCTGTTTGCGCTGCGTATGAGAACACTTGTCTTATTGTTTGGATGTCCAACACGATGCAATGTCCCTTTTGCGGCACCTGTGATACGAGAGTCATTAATACCACCCACGATGCAGACGGTATCCGCCGCCGCCGCGCGTGTAAGGATTGCGAGCTGCGCTTTACCACCCACGAGCGTGCCCTGCTCACTACGCCCCTGCTGATCAAGCAAGATGGCAACCGCGAAGAATTTAACCGTGAGAAACTGGCGCATGGCATTCGTATGGCCTGTGCCAAGCGTCCCGTCCCGGCAGTGGAAATTAACCGCCTGGCAGAGCGCATCGAGAGCGCCCTGCAGCAGATGGGCAGCGACGAAATCCCCAGCCGCATTGTGGGGGATATGGTGGTGCGCGGCCTGCGCGATCTGGACGAGATCGCCTATATCCGCTACGCGCTCATCTATCTGGAAGTTCCCAGCCTGGAAAGTATGCGCGACGAGATTGACCGTCTGCTGGCCGCCAAACTTGAGTTCGATTTTGCCTGATTTCACTTCAATCTGATTTATTTCTACCAGGAGGGATAAAGATCAATGGTGCAGTCCCAGATGAAGAAAAATGCCCTGCATGAACTGGGCTATAAAATTTTCCTGGATCGTTATGCGCAGAAAGATATGACACGCTCGACGCTGGCGGTAGGGGATACCGTCATCGTCGTGGTGGATTCTAAGACCGGGCAGCGTGAAGTGGGCAAAATCACCGCGCTGGAACTGCCCACCATCACCATTGAACTGCTGGACGGCGCAGTCCTCACCCGTGATATTGAGAATGTGGATAAGCCCCTGGAAACCGACCCCGGCCAGATGATGGATCGCGTGGCAGCGGGGATCGCCGCTGTGGAAGCCACACCGGAACTGCGCGCGCAGTGGGCAGAGCGTTTTCGCTGGGCACTGGATGACTGGAAATTCGTCCCAGCAGGGCGTATTCTGGCGGCGGCGGGTACTAGTCAAGAACTTACATTCTATAACTGCTATGTTGTGCCACCACCCGGTGATTCGCGTGGGGGGATTATCGAGACGCTGCGGCAGATGACCGAGATCATGTCGCGCGGCGGCGGTGTGGGTATTAATGTGTCCAGCCTGCGCCCGCGTCACGCTTACGTCAAGGGTGTAAATGGCCGTTCCAGTGGTGCTGTGTCGTGGGGAGCGCTGTACAGCTTCGTGACTGGCCTGATCGAACAGGGTGGGTCCAGGCGAGGCGCATTAATGATAATATTAAATGACTGGCACCCTGACATATTCGATTTTATTAACAGCAAGAGAACCGCCGGGCAGATCACCAACGCGAATATCAGTGTCGGCGTGTCGGATAAGCTGATGGAGGCTGTCAAAGCCGATGCGGATTGGGACCTGGTGTTCCCCGATACCAGCGACCCAGATTACGATGAACTATGGGATGGCGACCTGCAAGCATGGCAGGCCGCAGACCGTAGGGTAATCCGCTATCGCACGGTCAAGGCGCGTGAGGTGTGGAACGCCATTATCGAAAGCGCCTGGGCGAGCGCCGAACCTGGCGTGTGGTTTAATGAGCGCTCTAATAAAATGTCGAACAGTTACTATCACTCTGGCTTGATAGCCACTAACCCATGCGGCGAGCAAAGCCTGCCAGGGTTTGGGGTCTGTAATCTCGGGGCTATTAATCTGGCGAAGTTCTACGATGAGGCCAGCCACGATGTCGATTGGGACACGCTGGAAGTCGTGGCGCGTTATGCTACGCGCTTTCTCGACAATGTGATTGACGAAACGCCCTACTTCTTTGAGGCGAACAAAGTACAGCAGCTTGGAGAGCGGCGGGTTGGCCTGAATAACATGGGGCTGGCCGAACTGATGATTAAACTCGGCATCCGTTATGGCAGCGATGAGTCGGTGGCTTTTATTGATAAACTGTACAGTTTCATGGCCCGTGCGGTCTATGAAACTTCGATTGAGCTGGCGCAGGAGAAAGGCGCATTCCCGCAGTTTGTGGCGGAGAAATTCGTCCAGAGCGGCTTCATGCAGTCTATGCCGCAGGATATTCAGCAGAAAGTGCTGGAAAATGGCATCCGTAATGTCACCCTGCTGACACAGGCACCTAACGGAACGACAGGTACTATGGTAAACACCTCCACCGGGATTGAGCCGTTCTTCTCGTGGGTGTATTACCGCAAGAGCCGCCTGGGGCTGCATGAGGAACAGGTACCCCTGGTGAAGGAATGGCACGAACAGAATCCCGGTGTGGAGAAACTGCCGGATTACTTTGTAACGGCGATGGATCTGCTGCCAGAAGAGCATGTCAAAGTCCAGGCAGCCATCCAGCGCTGGGTCGATTCCAGCATCAGCAAAACATCGAATGTGCCCCATGAATATACGGTGGAACAGGTCAGCGATCTGTACAAGCTGATGTATGATCTGGGCTGCAAGGGCGGCACGATCTACCGCGATGGGAGCCGTGACGAGCAGGTGTTGATGCTCAAGGGCGACGAGCGCGCCGAGAGCGAGATGTCGAAGAAAGCTGAGAAAGTGGAGAAAGTCGAGCAGGTTTCGACTCCGCATAAGGTCTACCCGCGACCGAAGCAGCTTTCCGGGGTGACAGTCAGCCGCAAGACTCCCTTCGGCACAGCCTTCATCACTATGAACAGTGACGAAAACGGCTGCCCCTTTGAGGTGTTCATCACCGTAGGCAAGGCTGGCAGCGATTTGCAGGCCGACGCGGAAGGGTTGGGGCGTATGATCTCGCTGCAACTGCGCACCACCGCGCCGCAGAACCGGATGCAGATGCTCAGGCTGGTGATCGAGCAGTTGCAGGGCATCGGCGGAGCGCGCTCGATTGGCATGGGGCCGCAGCGTGTGACTTCCATGCCAGATGTGGTCGCTGCCGCGCTGATGGAGCGTTACTTCCCGGCCGACACCACGCAGCAGCTTAACCTGCCGCTCAATGGCGAGAGCCAGCCCGCCGCAAGCGAGGCGAAGACCGTGCCACACAGCAACGGCACCGTAACCGGGTTCAAGTCCGGCGCGGATTTATGCCCGTCGTGCGGGACGGTTTCACTGATTCGGGCAGAGGGCTGTCGCAAATGTGATGCCTGTGGCTACAGCGAGTGCTAAAATCCGGTAATCTCAGGGTGGTCTTATAGATCACCCTGATTTATAAATCGGAAATCTGGCATGGCTTTACCATTAGTGCCTGGCCTAAACAATAGCAGCGTCTATCTCTGAGATAGGCACTGGCTTCCCTCGTTACACCACTCACCCGCCTCTTATTCGCTAAGGCGGGATTTGTTTGCTAAAGTAGACACACTCTGCCGGACACGCAAAGGACAACCCCCATGACAGTGACTTTTACGCCTGCATCAGATGTCACCATCGAAGAGCTGGTCGCGGCGTTCAACACGGGCTACGCCGGTTATACCGTGCCGGTACAGCTCGAAAACGACCTGATGCTGCGTCATATCGCCCAGAATAACATCAATCTGGCGGCCTCACGGCTCGCGCACATGGACGGCGAAATTGTCGGTGTGGGTTTACTGGCGCGGCGAGAGCAGCGCGGCTGGATCGGTGGGATGGGGATTCACAGCGCACATCGTGGGCAGGGTATTGGCCGCCAGTTGATGAACGCGCTGCTGGACTCTGCGCGGTCGATGGCTTTAGCTCAGGTGCAGCTAGAGGTTATCGAGGGGAATGACGCGGCCTTTAATCTTTATAAAAGCCTGGGGTTCGAGGTGACACGCCGTCTGTTGATCCTGCAATGTGTCCGCCTGCACGATGTGGATGCCGCTGTGCCTGTCAGGAGCATCCCAGCGGAAGAGGCGCTGCATTATTATGAGGAGTTTCATTCCGTGCCCAATCCGTGGCAGCGTGAGCGGGAATCGCTGCAGGTGCTGGCGGCTGGCATGACGGGCTGGCTGGCCGGGGAGGATGACCACCCTGTCGCTTATGCCATCGGGCACAGCAGCGGACGTGTCGTTAACCTGGCTGATGTGGGCTTCCGCATCGGGGAGGAAAGCACACTGCGTGGTTTAATCGCTTATGTACACCGCCAGCAGCCCGGTGCAAGTGCGCAGCTTGCCAATCTGGGCGAAGATGATCCGAGCTGGCCGGTGCTGTCTACCCTGGGATACGAACCGAGCATGAGCCAGTTCGAGATGAAAATCGTGCTCGATCAGGAATAAAACTTATTTTCGATCTTCACAGGAGCAAGCATGAGCCAGAAAGTACGCTGGGGTATCCTCAGCACCGCGAACATCGGCCTGACGCGCGTCGCGCCCGCCATACAACAGACGGGCAACGGTGAAGTCGTGGCCGTGGGCAGCCGCAGCCTGGAAAAAGCACAGCACTTCGCGCAGCAATTAAACATCCCCACCGCTTATGGCAGCTACGAGGAACTGCTGGCCGACCCTGATGTGGACGCGATCTATAACCCGCTGCCCAACAGTGAACATGCGATCTGGAGTATGCGCGCCGCCGATGCAGGCAAACCAACGCTGTGCGAAAAGCCGCTTGCCAGCGACAGCGCCGAAGCGCAGCAGATGGTCGATTATTTTAAAGCGAAAAATATCCTGTTTGCCGAAGCTTTTATGTACCGTTTTCATCCGCAGACCCAGCGTGTTAAAGCACTGGTGCAGGAGGGTGCGATTGGTCGCCTGACGACGATGTCCGCCGCATTTACCTTCCCCATCAGCGATGAGAGCAACATCCGGCTGAGCAAACCGCTGGCAGGTGGGGCGCTGATGGATGTGGGCTGTTACTGTGTCAATGTGATCCGTTTGATGACCGGCCAAGAACCGGATCGTGTTTCGGCAGCCGCACAGTTTGGGGAACGTTCTGGCGTAGATGAAACCCTGGCTGGGGTTCTGGGCTTTCCGTCGGGTGTAGTGGGACACTTTGATTGCAGCCTACGGACGAATTTCCGTCATGCCTATGAACTGCGTGGCACCGAAGGCCGCATTACAGTAGACGAAGCGTTTGTGATGAGCGCGGATCAACCGACTCTCATTCGACACTGGCATGGCAGCGAGTATCAGGAGATCACGATTCCACCTGCCAACAGCTATACGCTGATGGCCGAGGACTTTACTGATGCACTGCTCAACCATCGCGCGCCGCGTTATGATCCGCAGGACGGCGTGAACAATATGAAGGTAATTGACCAACTGCTGGCCGCTGCCCACCGCTGAGCTACACCTGTTGGACTTCCACCTGATAACGGCTGCGGAATTTTGTATCGCCCATCGTATAAGGCTCGCCCTGTACACCGATGATAAGCCAGCGCCCCACAGGCACCAGTATCGGGTGCTGGCTTTCCAGCGTCTGGACGTAGATGGGACGGGTCAACCGCTGTGCCCAGACCCCTGATGCTTTGTAATAGGGACGACAGCCAAAACGCATCAGGTGCGCCTCAACCTCGTTAGGCCGCCAGCCCGGTTCATCCCACGGGCGGTAGGTCTGAATGAACAGATCGCGGCGCACCGGCCAGTGATCGTAATCCTCGAGGCCAGCGCGGACAATGTGACTGGGTTCATAACACAGTACGTCACCACGCCCGGCAATTAAAGTTTCCAGCGTCACTTCGACATTTCTGGTTTCGACAATAACTTTCGCCATGACCAGACGCTTGCGCGTGTCATAATGATGAAAACCTACAGCCTGCAACTCGTCTTCGTTCCAATCACGCTGGCGTAAGACCCGGATCGTGGGCATTGCATACTCCTGAGACGGCTCTATACATCATTATAGGATTTTGTGTGTTATAGCCAGCGAAAAATTGTAAAAAGATAATGAATTTTTCCCTCATTGTATAGAATCGTACTGTTTCCTGCCCTACTGCCAACGTAATGCTAACACCGCTGCCTGCATGTCCTTTAAGCGTTATGCTCCTGCGTCCAATCCGCCAGCGCTTCCTGAAGCTCACGCCGGATGTTCAGCCGCTGCGCCGGGTCATAACTGGCGTTGTAAAAACACGCGGACTCCGGCGGCGGTGTGCCGCTGTCGCCATAGAAGGTTTTAAATTCACGCTGGATGCGGAAATAATAAGCCTCAGCATTATAGTGCGGCAGACGGTAAGTCAGTTCTCTGATGCCGAGCGCAATGGTAATGGCCTCGTCCCTGGCCTGCATCGCCCAGATGCCCAGCAGGTATAGTGTGCCATAATGATAATAACCGCGTGCCTTGTACCACAGGCAGACACCCGCCCATGTCATGGGCAAATAGCCGCGGAACACCCCCGGCCCGAAACACTGGATGCGCGCCGGGTTAAGTTCCTTGCAATCTTCCAGGTAGCCCCAGGCGTTGAGTGCATCAAGCGCCTGCCCTGGCACGTCATGGAACTGAGGCGCGGGCGGCTGAACATATTTTTGCGACTTTAAGCGGCGCTCGTGGTGGCGGTGACGAGACATAGCTTAATTTTCCGTTTGCTCCAGGATCTGATAGCTCAGTTCGAGCAGGATATTCTTTACCGAGGCGGGGTCATCTGTTTTACAGGGCAGAATACTTACCTGCTCGTGCAAATTCAGCGTCACGCGCAGCGCGTCCAGGCCCAGGCTGCCGGGGCGCTCATGATTTTCCACCGCGATCACATGCGGCACCCGCGCATAGGCCGCGAAGGTCTCCAGGATCATATGGACTTCGGGCAGGCTGGCGGTCTGCTGCGCGTCCAGCACCACGACATAACCCAGCATCCCCTCGGCCAGAATTTGCCACATAAAATCGAAGCGCCGCTGCACAGGTGTACCAAAAAGATAGAGAATAACATCATCGACATAGATCAGCCCATAATCCATCGAGATGTTGGTCGTCGTGCGCTGCGACTGGCGCACCAGCGGTTTGATCTCACGTTCGTTAGAGATGACTTCGATCTCGCTGATGGCACGGATAAATTCCTTACGCAGCGCGGGGTGCGGGCTGCTAATCACCAGCTTGAGTGCTTCGACAGGTGGTGTCAGCCTGAACGGCGGCACGTGATTGGGCGGCGGCGGTTCCAGCAGATAATCTGCCGTCATGCTGGCGACCTGCTGGGGCTCTACTGAGGCAATCTCCGGTTTGGTATCAACCAGGGGAACGGGGTTTTTAATCTGATGGATCGCCCGCTGTGCCGCGCGCTGGACATCAATATCCGGGTCTTCAAGGTAGGTTTCCAGCATCGGCAGCGCCAGCGCGTTGCCCAACTCGCCCAGGCGGTTAATGGCATCCACCCGCCGCCACCATTTGCTATCGCGGTTTTGCAGCACCATGATCGCTTTATTGACCACAGGCGGAAAGCGGGTTTTCGCAGTGGCGGATGGCTCCCGCGTGATCTCTGGCACAGCAGGAGGTGGTACGATAATGGTTTCTGGTTGCGCCTGTTCGGGGGGTGTTTCGCCCCATTTCAGCGACTCCACCAGGTCAACATAATGCACACGAATGGTAAAGACCAGCTTTTGCATCTCGGCGGCAAAATCTTCCTCGCGCCGAATATCCACCCGCTGCGCCGTGATAAAGCCGAAAGGGATAGAGCGGCGCTCTGTCCCGGAGGCCAGCACCGGAAAGATGCGGACATCATGCGCTTCGGCATAATCCATCTCCTCGCGCACCCATTCCGATTGTTTCGCGCTGGGTGAGAGAATCACGACCAGACAGGCCGCTGCTTCCAGCGCCTGCTCAATCGCCTGTTTCCAGGAGCGTGTTCCGGCTTCCATCTTTTCATCTGTCCATACCTCCAATCCCTCTGCCCGCAGATAATCACGGATGCGGTACATCAGGGTAATATCCTGGCGGCTATAGCTGAGAAAGATGTGAGACATGAAGTTAATCGCAGGTGGTAAATTTACGCTAAATCTAAATATAACTGAAATTAAGCCTGACGACTACTAATCGGCACCGATTAAAAAGACGGCAGGCGGGCGAAAGCCTGCGCGATGAACTCATGATGCGTTGCACGCATAGCGTTTTCGGTAGCGGTATCCAACGCCCACCCGGCCAACCTGCCCGCCGGACGTAAACCAGCATATAAATCCCAGTAGGCGAGGTGGGTACAGTCGATGGAGTTCAAAGACAGGTATGCAGTAGTGAAGTGCTGCATGGCTTCACCGCCAAATGCCCACAGCATTTCCAGGCGGCTGCTGGCCAAGTCAGCTAACGGGTCGCCCAGGGCAGCGTCTTCCCAATCAATGACCGCCGCCAGTGACCCTTCATGCCACAGCAGGTTGCCCGGCCAGTAATCCCCATGCAGCAGGGCAATGGGATTGCGCCGGGGCAACGGCCAGACCCTTGCCAGGGCCTCCCGGATGCGGCCTTCGCTGAGCGCGTCGTCCAGGATGGCCGGGTGTTCACGCAGCCTGCGGGCGACATTCGCGCTCTGGTGGGGCAGGAAGGTGAAATCCAGCGCCAGGGCATCAACCTGGTGAATATGCGTCAGTTGTGCGGCGACCCGCTGTGTAAAATCGTTCAGGTCGGCGGGGGCGAGTTCTGTTTTGCCCTCGATGTATTCCACCACAATATAGGGTGTGGGGAAAATCGTGCCGGACTGATCGGCATAATAAGGCGCTGGCACAGGCAGTCCTGCTGATCTGAGCATCCGCAGCAACCGGAATTCTTCAGCAGCGATATTGGGGTTGTATTTCAGGTCAAGCTCACCATGCTGGCGAACGACCATCTTCTGAATGCCGCCCTCTGGCTGAAGCACCTCAAGCGCCGTGACCTGGGCTGAGACTCCGCCTTTCAACGCCCAGACATGCCGTAGCCTGCCCTCTGGGGCGATCCTACGGGCGATCTGCGCAAACTTTTCGTGTTGTGCGTGCGGCATCTGGCTGTCCCTGCATTTAAACCCCGCTTATTTTAACCTGCGGCATACAAATTGTGCAGCACGGCATCCAACGCTGTACCCTGCGCCGGGCTGTATGCACCGCGCCCACGCCACAGGATTTCGCCCCCGGCCTTCAGCAGGAAAATCTGCATATCCTCAATATCGGGGATAGCCAGCGCAGTTAAGAACGCCTCGCGGTCTTCCAGAAACAGCGTGATCGTCAGGCGGCGCAGCGCGCTGTCAGGGATGGCGACGATCATCCCGCCGCGAATGAACAGACGCACTGCCGGGTTAATATCCGTAAATATCGCGGTGTTGTAATAGGTGAGGCCGGGGTACTGTGCCGCCCATTCCTGCGCGGGCGCAAGCCAGCTCTCCGCACGCATCTGCTGACCTTCATCAAACGGCATAATCACCAGCCCATAATCGCCTTCGAAATCGGCGGGCAGCACGAAGGCTTCATCCAGCAGGTTGGAGCCACTGACAGTGGGGAAGCGCAGACAGGTGTTGTCAGAGGTGATGAGGCAGTGTGTGGCAACTACGCTGGAAGTCGCCGGGGCACGGCTGAGAATAAAAGCTGCGCCTGCACTCAGCAGCAGGACAGCCACACCAGCGATCCACCATCGTTTTCCTGGGGACATTTTGTCTCGCTTTCACGGGTATAAAGTTACAGTGCTATACGCAAAAAGCGAGGTGAAGTCGTGAACGCGCAGGGACATAATCCCATATTTTAGGCAGATACCTCACCCCGCCACTCAACCAGCTTGCAAGGGTGGGGTGAGGTCATAACCAGGCCGGGGAAGATCTGAAACCCAGCCTGGCAAGGACGATCGCCTTCTAGCAGCTACCCCGACGCAGATTGTAGTCTGTCGTGCCGAAGTTGTTGTTCTTGTTGGTTTCGGCCACCTGATTAAGCGAGTCGAGCTGGATGCTGATGCGGTGCTGTTCCTCGTAGAAGGTGCTTACCGTCAGCGGGATAAGCGCCTCGTATGTCTGACCGGGGGCAAGTGACGGGAAACCGCCAACAGTGGTTGCCGTGACTGTGCCCGTATTGACGTGAATATCCTGCACGGCAATCGTGCCGCTGCTGTTGGACTGGGACGTCCCCACATTGCGCACCCCCAGGCGAATGGTGAAGGTCTGGGCACAGGTGGGTTCAGCAGGCTCAAGCGTGATGGACGAGATGATGAGATCGGCCTGCGAAACCGGGGTCGCCGTAACCGGGATCGGTGTGGGCGTGGGAGTAGGCGGCGGCGGGGGCGGAAACTCGCTCGGCAGGCGGTTCACATCGCCGGTCACGCGCACCACACTGGGCGCAGCCCAGCCGATACGTCCATTGGCAAGCTGCACCTTCCACCAGCCTGAGCCTGTCGCGCTGCGGGCCAGTACCGGCATAGTATCGCCAATGCGCACTACACCCACGATGTCATAGGCGGTGCTGTCACCCGCGCGCACATTGCCGCTGGCGACGATGGTTTCCGCCGTCGGATTGGTGCTGAAAGCAGTGGGAGTTGCCTGTAAAGCAGGCGGCTGCGTAGGCGCGGCGGGGCTGGCGGCAGTCGTCGGCAGCACAAACGGTGTGGGTGTGACCGCAAACGGCGGTGGGTTATTCTCCACCCGCAGCGGACTGACTTCATAATGCACCGGGTCGCTGCCTGTCACGTTGATGGTCAGCCGCAGCTCGTACAGACCGTCCGGGATAATCTCAGTATCCCAAATGCCCAGTACTTCATCCAGCACCGCCGAAGGATTCGGCAGCGTGGCCGGAATCCAGGGGAATGCCTCTGGCTGAGGGTTGCCCTCGTCATCCAGCGGACGGTACTCCAGGAAATGGGTGGACATATTCGAAACGTTAGCCGTGCCGCGCACCTCAAATTCACCACGCAGCAGGTAAACGGGCGGCGGCCAGCTAATGTTGGCGTTGGGGTCAGGCGGTGTCGCAGTGGGTGTGCCCACCTGCGCCTGGGCACTTAAGGGCAGCGCCAGCAGCAAGAGCAGCAGAAACAGAAGTTTTGATCGGGACATGAGTTTCCTCTCTATAGAGTCTGTAAACGAAGTTTTCGTCAGGGGCGGGTTTCAAACCCGCCCCTGCGATGCCTGATGGATAACAAAGGTTAAGGCGCGCGCAGCGGTGTCGTGATGCCGAAGAAGTTGTTGTTATCGTCAATCTCGGCCACCAGACGGTTAATATCAATCGCACAGTCCACGACGATATTACTGCCGCCGCCGCTGTCGAGTGTCACCGGGGACAGGAAGATATCGCGCTCCTCGAAGGCGTTCATACCGCCGACATTCGTCGAGCGCTCAATATTCATGGGCTTTACCGTGCAGAGGAGCTGTGTATCGGGCAGGAACACTCCGCTGTTATTGCGTACACGCACGATGATCTGGAACTGCTCCCCCTGCCTGATTTCACCCCGGTCATAACGAATACCCGTGATCGCTGCGTCGGGCAGGTCAGGTGTGGCGGTGGCGATAGGCGTGGGGGTGGCAGGCGGGTCAATAAAGGGCAGGTTGAAGGCGTTGCCCACGACTTCCACCACATCACCGGCTACCCAGCCACGCTGCCCGCTGCTCATTTCCACGTAGTACCAGCCTGTGCCCGTGCTGCTGCGCCCTATAAGGCGGGCAAACTCACCAGGGGCTAAGGTGGAGATAATGGTATAACCAGTACTGTCACCCGCGCGTACATTGACTGGAATCTCGCGGTTGGGGGTGACACGCGGAGTCGGATCGAAGGCCGTAGGTGTGGGCTGCAAGGTCGGCAGCGGAGTCGCGCTGGCGGCGGCAGGCTGGGTGGGCAGGGGCATGGTTGTCGCAGGTTCGGGTGTGGGGGTGGCAGTGACCGCAAACGGCGGCGGCTCATTTTCTACCCGCAGAGGACTCACCCGAAAGATGATCGGGTCTATACCACGCCGTGTGATAACCAGCCGGATTTCGTAGAGACCGTCGGGTTCAATGGTGGTATCCCACACCCCCAGCACATCATCAATCACCGCTGAGGGACTCGGCAGCGTGGCGGGCAGCCAGGGGTCTTCCTCCGGCACCGTGTCATCGGCATCAGCTTCCGGGGTTTCTACTGGCTCTAAACCCACTTCCAGCGGGCGGTATTCGATAAAATGGTTTACCATGTCCGGCACGTTGGCCGTACCACGAATATCAAACTCACCGCGCACTGTGTATACAGGCGGCGGCCAGGTGATATTTGCCTCAGGGTCGATCTCAGCATCTGGCAGTGGCTCGACCACCTGCGCCTGGACGCTGGCGGTGATGAGCAGCAGTATGAGTAGCAGCGGGAGAATCCGTTTCATGTGCCCCTCCGGGTGACTTTCAATTTATATTAAAGCATGACTGATGACCACACTTTGCGCAAATAGTACGCCCGCCCTACGAATAGTAAACTTTTGTACAGTCAGCTACGTAGGACAAACGTAGGGTCAGGCTGAAACAGGACAGGATTTTTAATAAGGGGGACACATTTGGATCACTACTATCTGCCGGGTGCAGAGCCGTTTTACTTCCGGGGCGGGCCAGTGGGCTGCCTGGTTGCACATGGATTGATGTCCTCACCTTATGAGGTCAAATGGCTGGGCGAGTCAGTGGCCGCCCAGGGCATGACCGTTTACGGGCCGCGCCTGGCAGGACATGGCACGGATTACCGTGATATGCGGCGTACACGCTGGCGGGACTGGCATGGGTCGGTGCTGGATGGGTATCATATGCTGCGCGCCCAGTGTGAGTGGGTCGTGCTGGTGGGGCACTCCACCGGCGGAACGCTCGCGCTGCTGGCGGCCTCCATGCTGCCTGTCGATGCTGTGGCTGTCCTGGCCGCGCCCGTGATGCTCAGGGGATGGGTTATTCGGCACAGCGGGTGGATTCAACACCTACTGCCTTACATCAACGCGCCAGACACGAGCGACCTGCCCGCCCGCCTGCGTGAAGCCCAGCGCCAGCGCGGCGAAGCGGAGCTTGGGCGGGTGCGTTATGACCGCTGGGCCAGTCGGGGTCCGGCAGAGCTGTACACACTGACGCAAACCACACAGGCGCGACTGTCCCGGATTACTGCGCCGCTGCTGGCGGTGTATGCGGTACGGGATACGGTGGTGGATTTTGCAAATTTTGAGCTTGTGACGCAGGGCGTGGGCAGCAACGTCGTTGAGAAGCTGGTGTTACAAGAAAGTGAACATAATGTGATGCTGGATCATGAGCGCGAGACGGTTTTCGCAGCGGTGGCGGATTTTGTTAAGCGCAACGTGCAACCCTAGCAGCGGAAATCCACATCATCTGGAAGCGGGTTTCAAACCTGCCGTGCAAAATAATATTTATTGGGCAGTAAACACACGACGCACCCTAGGAAATCATGTTGTCCACACAGCAACAAGAGGAAAAAAAGCCGCGCCTGGGCGGGGACTTTCGCACCCGCGCCCTGACCGCCCTGATTGGCGCGCCGATCATCCTGCTGGCGATGTACCTGGGCACCCCTGTATTCGATATACTGGTGATGGCGGTGGGCATCGCCGCCGGGGTGGAACTGCTGCACATGCTGCGCCCGGCGACAGCATTCGCGCGCGTGGTGAGTCTCCTGCTCATGATGGCCTGCATCAGTGGTGTGGCGGGTATCCTTCCAGCAGGCGTAACAGCAACTGCCGCTGTGCTGCTTATCGCCGGGCTGCTGCTGCATTTCATTCGGGCCAGTGTGCCGCTGCGTCATGGGGTAATTTACCCGCTGCTGGGGGCGCTGTATATCGGCCTTCCGCTGGGGGTTGTACTGCTGCTGCGCAACGGAGAGAACGGCCTGTTATGGACAGGGATGCTGTTCGCCAACAACTGGGCTACTGATGCCTTCGCGCTCATCGGTGGGCGCATCGCGGGCAGGCACAAACTCGCACCCAAAATCTCCCCCGGCAAAACCATCGAGGGCGCGGCGATTGGCCTGACCGTGGGTTTTCTGCTGGGCCTGATGATTGCGCTGTTCGGCGGCATTCCACTGACCACGGCGGTTATCGCTAATCTGGTGGTCGCCTTCGCCACCGAAACAGGCGACCTGTTCGAGTCATGGACGAAACGCCGGTTGGCGGTGAAAGACAGCGGCTCGCTGCTGCCGGGACATGGCGGCGTGCTGGATCGCATCGATGGCACTCTGCTGGCCACGCCTCTGCTGTACATGGTGATCAGGCTGCTAGGTTGACAGCACGCCGAGAACGTAGGGCAATAGTCGAGTGGAGCAAAACCCTACATGA
>JBGSXK010000014.1:0-3947 GCA_041751455.1 Anaerolineae bacterium | reverse complement strand
GCGGTCATGGCATTAAGAAAGTCATCGCGGTGCAGCCCGGTGCGCGCCTCATCGATGCGCAGCGTGTACAGATGATAGGCGTGGCGTGTCTCCGGTTCAGGGTCGGCGGGGGTGGTCACAGGCAGGTCGGCAAAAGCGGTGTTATAGCGCTGCCAGATTTCGCCACGACGCTGCCAGTAGGGTTCGACCCGCTTCAACTGCTGCAAGCCAATGGCCGCCTGCAAATCCATCATGTTGTATTTGTAACCGGGCGCGACCACATCGTAATGCTTATAGCCCTCAGCACTGAAGCGCTTCCATGCATCTTTATCCATGCCATGCAGCGACAGAATACGCAGGCGTGCGGCGGCTTCCTCATCGCGGATGAGCGCCATACCGCCCTCACCTGTAATGATGTTCTTGGTTACATAGAAGCTGAAACAGCCGTAATCACCGATTGTGCCTGCCTTGCGGCCCTTATATTCAGTTTCGATGGCGTGGGCGCAGTCCTCGATGACCACCAGGTTATGCCGGGCTGCGATGTCGAGGATTGCATCCATGTCACAGGGGCGGCCCGCCAGATGAATGGGCATGATGGCGCGGGTGCGTGGGGTGATGCGCCGCTCAATATCTGCCGGGTCAATGTTCATTGTCACCGTGTCTACATCAGCCAGTATTGGGGTCGCCCCGGCATGAATCACAGTGTTGACTGTCGCGCAGAAGGTCATTGGACTGGTAATCACCTCGTCGCCCTGCCCGATACCTGACGCAATCAGGCTCAGGTGCAGCGCTGCTGTACAGGAATTCACGGCGATAGCGGCATCCGCGCCTTTGTAGGCTTTGAAATCTTCCTCGAAGCGCCGGGTTTTTGGCCCAGTACCCAGCCAGCCCGTGCGCATACTGTCCAGCAGTTCATTAATTTCATCGTCTTCGATAGCAGGCGCGCCAAAGACGAGAAAGCGCTCTTTAGGACGCACAGGGGTTTTGATGAGAGAAGATGCACGGACAGACATAGCGGCTGACTCCCGGCGATAAAGCCAAGTGAAAATCAATGATCTGATGAAATCATATCATGGGGTGCGAAGCAATAACCATAATGAATAACCTGACCAGAGAGCGTGGGAGAAGGTGGGCGGGTGTTTAAACCCACCCGTAGAGACAATCTTAGATCGTCACAGGCTGCTGCAACCTGTTTGCCTGTGAAATAACTCAGCAACCACCGTGCAGATCCAGGGCGGGGAGAGTCATGTGAATGCCGCACTCAGTTTTGTTCGTATGATTGATCCAACGCCCAGAGCGTGAATCTTCATTATCAAAAACGGGCTGGGTGCAGGTGAGGGTATTGCAGCCGATGCTGGGATAACCCTGATCATGCAGCGGGTTATAGGGCAGTTCGTGGACGTCGATATACATCCAGATCATCTCTTCTGTCCAGTTGGCGCACGGGGAGAGTTTGACCTTCTGATATTTGCTGTCCCAGCCAATGATGGGCGTTTTTGCGCGCCCTGGCTGGTCACGCCGCAGACCAGTAATCCAGGCATCGAAGCCCGCCAGCGCCGGGCCAAGCGGTGTGACTTTGCGTAGTTGGCAGCAGGTATCCGGCGTACGCTTCCACAGTTCCGCGCCATATTCCCATTCCTGCTCCTGGACGGTCAGCGCTGGGCGCACCCGTACCAGGTTCAGGTTAAAAAGCGCTTCTACCTCGTCAATCAGTGCGTAAGTCTCCGGGAACAGCAGGCCAGTATCCAGTGTCAGCACCGTGACAGGGGTATGAAGTTCATGCAGCATATGCAGCGTGGCGATCCCGGCGGGCTGGAAACTGGTTACAACTGCCAGCTCCTGACCATATTCCTCAACCGCCCAACGTAGAATCTGTTGAGGGTGCCAGCTATCAAATTCGCGGTTCAATTCTTCCAGGTCATCTGGCCGCAGCATGATTAGTCTCCTGTGGGGGTGGGGGCAGCAGTGGACAGCGCCACCAGCGAACGCAGCGCCTCAAAGCCGATGCGCGTCACAAAATCACCAAAATTTTCCCCTGGCTGGCGGGCATCACGATAATAGCTGAGCAGCGGGCGCAGGGTGGGGATAAGGTTGTTGGTGTGGACCAGATCGAGAAATGGTTGTGCCAATCGCGTGCCGTTGGCGCTGCCGCCAAGGAATATCGTGTATTTATCCAGTGAGCGCCCCACGAAGCCTACCTCCGCCACGTAAGGCCGGGCGCAGCCATTCGGGCAGCCTGTCATGCGAACATTAATCGGCTCATCGGGTATGCCCAGTTCACGCAGGGCGGCCTCGAACTCATTCAGCACGTCGGGCAGCACCCGCTCCGCTTCGGTGATGGCGAGGCTGCATGTGGGCAGCGCCGGGCAGGCCAATCCGTAACGTCGCACACCAGAGAACTGGTCGATCTGTTTAATGCCGTATTCGTTCAGCAGCTTTTCGACTTCGGGACGCTGTTCGTCAGTGATCCCTGTCAGCAGGATGCTCTGCTGGGCGGTGAGACGCACAGGCAGGTTGAAGCGCTCGATAATGGTGCGCAGGCCGCTGCGCAGGCGGTAATCGTCCCGATCCATCACCCGACCGTTCTCTACCGGAATGCCCAGGTACCACACCCCTGTATCCTGCTCATGCCAGCCCATGTGATCGTCCACCTCAAATTCTGGCATGGGGCGGGCAGGCTGGATGGGGAAGGGCAGGCGATTTTGCAACTCTGTCTGAAACCATGCCAGGCCACGATCATGCAAAATATACTTCAGGCGGGCGTGCTTGCGATTCTCACGATCACCAAAATCACGATGAATGCTGACAATTCCCTTGACAGTATCAATGGCCTGCTCCATCGTCACGAAGCCAACCGGATCGGCCAGTCGCGCAATCGTTTCCTCGTTGTTGTGGGTGATGCCCATGCCGCCACCGGCCAGCACATTAAAGCCCAGCAGGGTATTGTCATCATCAAAAATGGCGACCAGCCCTACGTCATTGGTGTAAATATCCACGCAGTTATCACCGGGGTAAGCAACGGCAATCTTGAACTTGCGCGGCAGGTAGGTGGGGCCGTAGAGTGGTTCTTCCACCACCTTATCCTCAATCATCTGCTCGCCATCAATCCAGATCTGATGATAAGCGCTGGTGCGCGGGAACATGGCGTTAGAGAGATGCAGCGCGAAATCCTGTACGGCGCTGCGCTGTGGGTCGACAGTTGGGGCGGGGCAGGCCATGACGTTACGCACAATGTCGCCACACGCGCCCAGGCTGGTCACGAACACCTGGTTCAGGTGCAGCAGGGTTTCGCGCAGGTCGCCTTTAAGCACCCCATGGAACTGGAAGCACTGGCGTGTTGTAATGCGCAGTGTGTCGTTGGCATACTGCGAAGCGAGGCGGTCGTGCGTGAGGTACTGCTCAGCGGTCAACTGGCCGCCGGGCACTTTGGTGCGGATCATGAACGAGTAGTCTTTCTGACGGCGCTTATCGCGGTCGTGCTGCTCATAAATCCCGTGAAATTTCAACAGAGTTTTAGCAGCACCACTGAAGTGATCTTCGGCATTCGTCAGCTCTACAGGTACTGTACCACGCAAACCGCTGCTGCTGGCCTTAACACTTTCGACGCTTTCTTTCCCGCTCAATGAGATGCTCCTGTAGCAACTAAAAAGCCCCGGTACGTAGACCGGGGCTTTGAAAATTCGCTTTCAGCACGCTGGCGTATGCCAGCACTAAACAGCCCGTCTACCTTCCGCAGCGGTTTTTTCCGCACAACACATACAACACATCAGGGCTGTAAACATATTAAAAGGTGTACCCTTTTTCAGAATATACTTTTAGCGTAACCTGCTTTTGTAAATCCGCCAATGACCAATATCACCAATTTGTGACCAGCATTATGCACAAGAGGGAGCCATCGGCTAACTGATCTGCTCTGCCACAATGACCATCCGGTCATGGTAGATATCCTGCAAAAAGTCGTAATTGGA
>JBGSXK010000013.1:0-11489 GCA_041751455.1 Anaerolineae bacterium | reverse complement strand
TTACAGCGATGATGAAATCGAAGCCTATATCCTGACAGGCGATCCGTTTGATAAAGCCGGTGGTTATGCCATCCAGCACGCGACCTTTGCCCCGGCGGAACATATTGAAGGCAGTTATAGTAATGTGGTCGGCCTGCCGCTGGAAACCCTGCAACGGCTGCTCGACAAGGCAGGCTGGACACAGGCAGAAAGCGAGAATAGGTTATGAGCGAAAACAAACCTCTGACCACAGCGTGGATGTGGAAAGATGATGATGGTGAAGTATGGGGTTTGACGATCGACCGGGACAAAGGCCTGCTGGAATGGGCGGACAGTATCGGCTGCGCCTGTGGCGACAGTTTCGCACAGCAGACCATCGCCGATTATGCCCGGCACGGCCCGCGTTATGGCAATCCTCCAGCAGATGTACGGGCTGAGATTGATGCCTCGCTTCAGGCGTTGGGCGCGCTGCCCCGTTAGAAGGCTGTTACATAACACCGAAGGGGTATAAAAGGTGTGTGAGAATAACCATGTGGCCTATATTCAAAATTAGAAAACCGGGTTATGCTGGTATTGACACTTAAAGCTGAAGGGGCTACAATGCCTGGAAATTCCGGGCCTATAGCTCAGCTGGGAGAGCGCTTCAATGGCATTGAAGAGGTCAAGGGTTCGAATCCCTTTAGGTCCACTCCACCAGCCGCAAACCCCTTCTGCTTGATAAAAAGTCAGATATAGGGGTTTTTCGATTTCTCTGGCCGACACCCCCATCGGATACAAGTGAGAAAGGCTGCCTGATGGCGAAGAACGAACAGAACTTCCTGGATGATGTAGTACGGCGTGTGCGCGACCTGGTGAAAGAACTTGAGCGTATGCTCAACCCACAACGTACCCGCGTTCCCGTACCGGTTCCTGTGCGTCCACCACAACCTTCCCGGCGCGACTCTTACCGCTAAAGCAAAGCCGTTTAAAGGGCGGTTCATCCCTTTCAATCGAGTTTAATGATAATAACCGCCCGCCCCCCGGTGCAGTACCTCCCCGTATGCAAATCTCATCTGGCTGTCATCGGTCTGTAAAACCGCCATACCTGTGTGCTGGCGTAAATGGGAAAGCCTCATTTAAGGAGTAGATATGAAATTTCGTGTGCTGCTCATAGCAGCCCTGGCACTATCTCTGTTGGGACTGCCTGTGCTGGCGCAGGATGACCTCACGCTTGTGACGTTTACGGATAACGCCTTTGGCATCAGCGGCATGATTCCAGAGGGCTGGACAAATATTGCGCCCGGTGTCCACGCGCGCCAGTCGGGTCTCGTCGATCCTACCCTTATCGCGCAGCAGGCCGCGCCTGTCAGCGGCGCTCAGTTATGGGCTTCGCTGCTGCCACAGTTGGGATTGCAGGAAGTACCGGAAAGCACGGCGACACTGGAAACTGAGGCGCTCACGTGGGCGCTGTACCGGGTGGATGTACCCACATCGGGGATGACCGTGGTCGTCGATGTGGCCATCGCAGAGTTGGATGGCACTGGCTATGTTGTGCTGCTGCAAACAGTCGAGACAGACTATGAAGGCCTGCATGAACAGGTTTTTCTGCCTGTACTCAACGCGTTTACTCCCGTCACCATACAAGCGACACCTGAAACAGAGGCCGAGGCTACCGTGCCACCGCCCTATCTCGAGGAAGAAGTGACATTCCAGAATAATGATGTGACACTGGCCGGGACTCTGACACTGCCGCCGACCCCTGGCCCGCATCCGGCAGTTGTGCTGATTACGGGCAGTGGCGCACAGGACAGAGATGAGTCGCTTGAGCCTTTCGCGCAGATCAAACCCTTCCGGTTGATCGCCGACTACCTCACGCGCAGCGGCATTGCCGTGCTGCGTTATGATGACCGGGGCGTGGGCGAATCTACCGGAGATTTCGCCAGTGCTGTACTGCCAGATTTTGCCAGCGATGCCGAAGCCGCAGTGATCTATCTGCGTACCCGTGACGACATCCAGAGCGACCAGATTGGCATCCTCGGCCACAGTGAAGGCGGGTCCATTGCACCCGAAGTCGCCAACAATACTGACGCGGCCTTTATCATTACCTTGTCCGGCACGGCGGTCAGTGGTGAAGACGCGCTTGCCGAACAAAATCGTCGTATCTATCAAACACTCGGTTATGACGAAGCCACGATTGAAGACCTGGTAGCCCGCCTGCAAGGGCTGTTTACGGCGGTCATCGCCGGGGATGAGGCAGCCATAGACGAGGCTTTATACGAGACAGCCCTGGCACAGATCAAGGCACTGCCCGAAGCCGATCTCGCCAGGATCAGCGATCCCGAAACCTATGCCCGGAGCATTGTTGATGAGCAGGGCGCGACTTATGCGGGCCCCTGGTGGCCGATACTTCTGACTTACAACCCGGCAGACCACTGGCAGGCGGTGACCGCCCCAGTGCTGGCGCTGTTTGGGACACTGGATGTCCAGGTGGACGCTGACCAGAATGTGTCGGCACTGGAAGATGTACTGGAAGCCGCCGGACACAGTGACTACACTATTGAGGTGTTCCCCACGGCCAATCACCTGTTCCAGGATGCTGTAACCGGTGGCGTGGAAGAATATGCTGCGCTGGAGCAAATATTCATCCCGGATCTGCTGCCCACCATTACCGAGTGGCTGCTTGCGCGGGTTGATGTCAGCGAGTGAACTGGCGGGGTATCACCCTCTGTGGGTAACAAAATGCATCTTCTGTCCCGGTTTAATGCCGGGATTTTTATTTGGCGTTAGAATTTAGTGAAGACACTATCCTATGGAAATCATCATGACTGAGTCACAGATCAGAATTTTTGATGGACACAATGATACTATCCTGCGTTACAGCCTGCCGGGAAGCAAAGCTAAAACCAGCTTCTTCGAGCGCGATACTGAAGGGCATATCGACCTGCCCCGTGCCCGTGAGGGTGGCCTGGCCGGAGGCTTTTTCGCGGTCTTTGTACCGCCCAGCCCTACCCGTAAAAAACAACCCGGCTTCAGCCAGTTTGTCACCGATACAGGCTATGATGCGCCCCTGCCGCCTGCCATCAAATTCAATTATGCTCAGCGGGCGACCATGACCATCACCGCTGCGCTGTTCCGCTGGGAAGCCGAATCCGCAGGTCAGTTCAGGATCGTGCGCACAGTAGACACGCTTGAGCAGTGTTTCAAAGAAGATGTGATGGCGGCTATCCTGCACTTTGAAGGCGCAGAGCCGATTGATACCAATCTTGATGCACTCGAAGTGTTTTATCAGGCCGGGCTGCGCTCACTGGGTATTGTGTGGAGCAGGCCGAATGCCTTTGCTGAGGGGGTGCCGTTTCGCTTTCCACATTCACCCGATACAGGCCCAGGCCTGACCGAGGCGGGTAAAGCCCTGGTGCACGGCTGCAATCAGTTAGGCATCCTGATTGATCTCTCGCATTTGAACGAAAAAGGTTTCTGGGATGTGGCAGCCCTCAGTGATGCGCCACTGGTGGCGACTCACTCCAATGCCCATGCCCTGTGCCCCATCACACGCAATCTCACTGACAGGCAACTCGACGCGATCAAAGAGTCAGATGGTATAGTAGGGCTGAACTTTGGCGTGGGCTTTCTGCGCGAGGACGGACGGCCAGAGCCGGAAACTCACCTGGATGTGATGTTGAAACACGTGGATTATCTGGTGGAACGCCTGGGGATTGATCGTGTAGGTTTTGGCTCAGATTTCGACGGCACCACCGTTCCCCTGGAACTCAAAGACGCGGCAGGACTGCCAAAGCTGATAAGCCATCTGCGCAGTGCGGGTTATGACGATGAGGCACTGCGTAAGATCGGCCATGAAAACTGGCTGCGGGTGCTGCGCAAAACATGGAAAAACGGTGGAGAGGCGTTGGTCCACCGATAAATGACAAGGGGCGCAGACAAACTTGCGCCCCACCTGAAACAGAGTTGTGATTTACGAATGCGGTGATTCAGCCGCCCATCATCCCACCCATTGTACCGCCGTTACCCCCCATTGTGGCCCCACCCATGCCGCCCATCGTCACACCAGTGACTTCTTCCCCGGCAGTTTCGCGCGGGAGGAATGCATTAACCGGGTTGATCCCGCGGAGCATCATACCCTGACCGCGTGAGCGGTGGGTATTAATCGAGGGGCGATCTTCCGGGTCGCGCATCTGTACGAGCAGAGTGGTGCGGGCTTCATTGCTGGTATTCACGCCAGAGCCATGAATGGTCAGGTAGCTAAAGAACAGCACATCTCCCGCTTCTGCCGGGCAGGGGGTAGCAGATTCTACCGGGTATTGATCGACAGGCAGGTGGTTGCCCTCTTCCACTTCGGCAATCGGCCCCAGTTTATGGCTGCCAGGGATGACCCGTACACAACCTTTTTCCTCCGGTGCATCGTCAAAGTGGATAATGGCTGCGATCATGGAGTCATTGTCATGGGGGAAGAACAGATAATCCTGATGCATCGGGAAAGGGGAACCCTTCTCCGGCGGCTTGATGAACATTTTGGTGTGATGAAGCTGTACGTTGGGCGAACCGATGATCTGTGCGGCGGCTTCCGTCAGGCGGTCATCCACAAGGAGCTTGCTGTAGGCCGCTGAATAAAATTGTACGTCGTGGCAGTGGAAAAGCTTGGTCTCAACCTGGGTCACTGCGCGCGCGCCGCGCCAGGTAGGGTCCTGATGGCTGACACTATTGACTCGCTCAATCAGCGCGTGGCCTTCCCTGCGAAAGGCTTCGGCCTCTTCTTTGCTGAATACTCCCTTGACCAGCAGATAACCATTCTCTTGATAAAAAGCCACTTGTTCAGGTGTAAGTGTCATAAGATTGCCCTTTTATTGCGCACGGGAAGGCTTGCATTCCATCCCGTGCAACCATTGTTACAGCTTAGTGTAGGATGGAACACCAGACGTGCCTAGAGGACAGCGGGGACAAAGTTGTTTGTAAAACGGACATCAATCAGCGACCTCTCGATGTACGCCGAAGGCTCCATCCAGGAAACCAACCACACGCCGCACATATTCATCGGGCGCAGTGGCATAATAATCCCCATGACCTGCGCCGGGCACTTCCCACAGAACAGCCTGAGCGCCCGCCGCAGCCAGTTGCAGACGCGCCCCGGCCAGTGTCGGCTCATGAGTGCCGTAAACCAGCAGCAGCGGGCGCGGCGCGATCTGGTCGATCACACTAATGGGGCTGAGGACTTGCATTTCCAGCCCGGTTGCCAGCCCGTAGCCCGCATCCGCACCCAGGCGATACAACGGGGCGAACCACTGACCGCGCACCTGTTCATCGGTCAGCACACTGAAATCATGGTACCCACCGCTGGCAATCACCGCCGCCAGTTGGGGATAACGTGCCCCTGCCATAATACTTGTCGCGCCGCTGGTAGAGAACCCGTACACGCCCACGCGCGTCATATCCACGTCACCGCGCGACTCTAAATAGGCCAGCACATCGCCCACTTCATCCGTTTCACTATAACCGAGTGAGATGGGCAGCCCCATGCAGCGCCGCGATTCATAGTTGAGCAGGCCATAGCCATGATCGTACAGCACGGTATATTCTGCACGCCAGTAACCCGCACCGCTGCCCCCTGTGGGCGGGATGATAAGTGTCGTGCCGCTGCTGCCCGGCAGATAATAGCCGCGCACCTCACGGTTAAGCCCACTGGCAGGGAAGTTAATCGCCTCATACGTAGAAATGCCCAGACTTTCAGGCGACTGTGCGCCGCCACAGGGCATATGAGTCACCCCCAGCATGAACATAAAGCCCAATGCGCAGGGGATGAACAGCACCAGAAAGACAGTAATCACGGCAAAGGTGCGTAGAATACGAAACAGGCGTGTGCGTGTCATAAACGATCACCCCACCCCAATCCCGTTTGCCAGAGGCTGTACACGGGTCAGGGGAGAAGCAAAACCTTATGGCCTGCGGAACACATAACCCACGCCCTGCTGCGTGTGGATATAACGCGGGCTGTCTGGTGTTGGCTCCAGCTTTTTGCGCAGACGGCTGACATTCACCCACAGATACTGGGTTTCTGCCTGGTACTCTGGCCCCCACACTTTATCGAGAAGCTGCTTATGCGTCAGCACATGGTTTTCGTGCATCGCCAGCGTGTTGAGCAGGTCATATTCGATGCGGGTGAGTTCTACCGGCTTATTAATCAGGAACACCTCGCGCCGGGCAAAGTCGATATAGAGGTCGCCCAGGTCGAGCGGCTCGCGAGTGCGCGAGGGCAGATCGGCCAGCCGTTTGAGGATCACGTCCACACGCGCCATCATACGCTCATTGGTGACAGGCCGCTTGATAAACTCGTCAGCGAATTTTAGTGCCCGCACTTCTTCCGCGTCAGAGGCATCGTCGGCTACCATGACAATCGGCACTTCGCTGCGCTTGCGGATGCGCTCACAGATTTCCAGCCCGCTGGCATCGCGCAGGTTCGCGTCCAACACAATTAAATCTAAACGAATAGCGTTTATATCGCTCAACCCATCCTCACCTGATTCATAAGTCAGGATTTCATAACCCTGCGCCTCCAGGCTGTCCCGCAGGGTCGCCACCAGTTCAGACTCTCCCTCGATTACCATAATGGTCTTGGGCTGGCGTTTCTGGACACTGTAACCGCCTGGGCGGGCTGCCTCCTCACGTACCTGCCCGGTAGCGATAGGTGCAGCCTCAACATATTCGATGCGCGGTGGCAGCGACACCACCCCACCGGATTGAGTGGTGGGTAGAATGATCGTCACTGTAGTGCCCTTGCCCACCGTACTCTCCGCCCAGATGCTCCCCCCATGGCGCTGCACCAGTTCGCGGCTGATGTATAACCCCAGGCCAACGCCACCGTTCTCGTTTTCCTCATCAGCACGGTAGAAGGGATCGAAGATATGGCCGATTTTATCGGCGGGGATACCCGCGCCCTGATCCTGTACAGTAATGCGCGCCTCATTACCATTCCCATCCAGTTTCAGCAGAACAGGGGCGCCCCTGGGCGAGAAATCCAGAGCGTTTTGCAGCACATTACTGATGACACGCTCGATGCGCAGCTCATCCACCCGTACCATCGGCAGGCGAGCCGGGGCTTCTACCCGTATCTGACGACGGCTTTCGTGGAACAGACGGCTTTCCAGCACCTGCTGCACCAGGTCGTAGAGGTCAGTTTCCTCACGTTCCAGCACCAGCCCGGTCACTTCCAGGTTATACATATCCAGGAAGTTCTCCCATAACTGGCCGACATTCTCCACATTACGCTCGATCTGTCTCAAAAAGCGGGTGCGCTCCCGGTTGCTCAGGCGAGCATGATGTTCGATCAGTGTCGTCACCAGTCCGCGCAGTTCGGCATGAGGCACCCTGATCTGCTCCGACATCATATCGAGCAGTGACATCTGTTTGCTGAACATACTCTTAAAGCGGGTGTTATCACGGATAATACCAATCCACCCCAGATATTCATTGTTCAGGGTGCTGATAATCTGGCTGAACTCAACATGAATTTCACGCGCAGGGTTATTCAGTACGATTTCGAGAATGGAATAATTTTCATCGGGATTATCGAGGATACTCCTGGCCGCCTCCTGCAATTGCGGGAACATCTTAGTCGGATCAGCCGATTCATCGGCTAATTGGCGCAGCAGCGCTTCAGCTTCCTGGTTCAGCACCTCCGAAGGTGTGATTCCCGTCAGTTCGGTGAACTGCGCGTTACAGAAAGCCACATGCCCAGTTGGATCCACAAAGAAAATGCCTTCGTAAATACTGCGCAGAATGGCTTCCAGCCGACCACCCTTCTCGCCCATCACCGCCGTGAGTGTGTTCCGTACCAGCGCTTGCCCGGCGGCATGAGCCATGCTTTTTATCAGGTTGGCTTCTTCAATGCTGAAAGAGGTATTATTGAGCGAACTCACCAGCATACCCCCGGCCAAACGGGCTGAGTCTGTGACCGGGAACAGCATCAACTGCTGAGCTTTCATGCTGCGATAAAGCGGCCCCAACGGGTCTTTCTGCCCACGTCCCAATTGCAGCGTGACTTGCAGCCCTTCGTCCAGTTCTTCGTACAGTCGGTCAATCTGCCCCTTTTGTTGCAGGTCATGAAAAATGTCGATCAGCTCACGATGCTGCGCGCTGACCACGACACTTTCGGCGAATTCGTCTTCATATAACCATATGAGCGTCTGCCCCACGCCGGGGACATCCTGCACCAGTTCACGCAGGTTCGTCGCGATATCCTCGGCAGTATTGAGTGTAATCAAGCGCTGCCAGGCCTTTAACAGGTGCGAACTGGCCTTCACCCGGTTTTCCTGGTCGGCATAATGCTGAGCGTTCTGTAAGGCAATTGTGAACTGCGAGGCGAAAAGCTCGTAAACAATCAGGTCATCCGTATTGACAGGTTGGCTGGCAGACCCAAACACCCCCAGTGCGCCATAGGTATACTCCGGGTAGGCCAGCGGCACCAGAATGGCGGTTTGGGCATTGGGCAGCACGGGCACCGGTGTATAGAACGAATCGGCGCTGACATCCGCAAAGGTTTGCACAAAACCGCTCTGGATCACGCGCTGAAAAGGATCGTACTGGTGGGCACGCAGGCTGCTGTCGTGCAGTGTGCTGCGGGTTGCCCCCTCGCGCCCCGCATAGACATGCAGCATTTCCCCCTCACGCATAACAATTGCCATACCGTAGAGCTTAAAGGTGCGACAGCTCAGGTCAATGGTCTCTGCGATCAGTGACTTGGGGTCAGTGGCCGTATGCAGGCGACGCGACAGGGTCGCCAGAGCTTGCAGGTTGTTATTACGTCGGGCCAGCGCACGGTTCTGCCGCCGCTGGAGCAGCACCAGCCGCAGCCGCCGCTGAAGCTCATCCGGGTACAGGTCGTGCGCCAGAAAATCGGTGGTCCCGGCTTCCATTAAATCTGTCTGGTAAGCATTATCTTTATTATCAGAAAGTACCAATACCGGGGTCAGCGGGAAACGCCGCCGGATTTCGCGCACCAGCCCGATGATTTCACTGCCCAGCAGCACATCATCCAGCACCACAATATCATAATTCTTTTCATGCAGCGTTTTCATCGCCTCACCGGGTTCATAAACCCGCTGGACGGTGTAGATCTCTGGCGCGAGCGCCGCCAGTGCGTTTTCATCATTTGTACTGACGACCAGTATCTCAATCATTTGTGTTATGACCATAAGGTATTCACCTAGCAGTTTCTTCAATGCATCTGGTTATTATAACGCATTGTCTGTAACACCGTGAACTCTGCCTGGCGATACAGGAGCAGGAGGGCGTAAAACCTCAAAAAAACCCATAAAAAACTTATTAACAGTATTAAATGCCTTGAAAGATATGATTTTTGTTTGTCCTGACTCATGCTATACTCGATATTATCATCACAACTGATGAGTGAGGAGAGAAACAATGCCAGGTGACACAAAAAAATTAAACCGAAATCATGACGACAGCGCTATGGCGTCGCAGGAAATTAAAGCCATTGATATTGGAATGCCGCGTCCCTGGCGCATCGGGCTGCGTATCCTGCCGAAGGATCACCGTATGATCTTTGATATGTCAGGGCCGATGGTGCTGGGGCGCATGGAATCGCACGATAACGTCTTTCCAGATATCGACCTGGGGCCGTACAGTGCTGATGAAATGGGGGTTTCGCGCCAGCACCTCACGCTGAAGCTGGATGGTGATCGTATTATGGCGTGTGACAATGGCAGTCGTAATGGGTCATTGCTTAATAACGAGCGCATGAAAGCTTACACCGATTACCCGATCCGTGATGGCGATGAAATTTCGCTTGGCCTGCTGCGTGTCAAAATCGAACTGCTTATGAACCCCTATAATTAAGAGTGGCAATTCCCTCAAGATCAAATTTGACTGGGGCAAGGCAGCTCTTGCCCCTTGCTAACACTTTTCTTATAGGACTCACAGCTTCCCGTTAGCACTTCCTGGCAGACCCCGCTTATAATCAGACGTATGTACGCGCGTAGTCAAGGAAAACATGATGGATTTTCTAAAGCGCCGTTTTGAAGAAGATCGGGTGAAGAAGGAAGGCCGCCTTCCACCGGGGCAGTCACTAACGCAGAAATTCCCGGTGCTGACATATGGCCCTAACCCGCCGTTTGATCCGGCCACCTGGGAGATGCGAGTGTGGGGAGAAGTTGAAAAAGAGATGCGCTGGTCATGGGACGAATTCCTCAAAATCCCGACCCGCACCATTACTGTGGATATTCACTGTGTTACACGCTGGAGCAAGTTTGATACCACTTGGGAAGGCGTACCTTTTAACGAGTTTGTCAACCTGTTCGGGGTGAAGCCCAGCGCAAAATATGTGATCGCCCACTGCGATTATGGTTATACGACCAATGTCAGCCTGGAAGAGATGATGCACGATGATGTGCTGCTGGCGTATAAGTATGATGGCGAGTGGTTAGAGGCGGATCATGGCGCACCAGTGCGCACCCTGGTGCCTAAGCTGTATTTCTGGAAAAGCGCTAAATTCCTGCGTGGGCTGGAATTCAGCGCGGTGGATAAGCCGGGCTTCTGGGAGAAGGGTGGCTACCACAATCACGGAGACCCGTTTAAGGAAGAACGCTACGGGCGACGTGGGTTCTTTTAGAGAGTAATTTCATAGGCAGGGGAGGGCTATATAATACCCTCCCCTGGTTTTAACCTGCCTGCATTTCCCGCCTGTCAGAGCCGCTGCGGCGGCGGTTACGACTGCGACGACGAGCAGGATTCTGCCCACTGGTGCCACTGTCACTTCCGTTCCTGTTATTTTGATTGTGTGTCCGCTGTGGGCGCGAGCTGGGCTGCACACTGGACGGCGCAGACGGAACCATCCCGGAAACATAAGGATGTTCCTCGACTACCGGGACGCGCAGGCGAATCAATTTTTCGATGTCGCGCAAAAAAGCGCGCTCCTCGCTATCACAGAAGGAGTAGGCAATACCCGATGCACCCGCCCGCGCTGTACGGCCAATGCGATGCACGTAGCTCTCCGGCTCGTTAGGCAGGTCATAATTAATCACATGCGTCACATCGTCCACGTCAATGCCGCGCGCGGCGATATCAGTCGCCACCAGCACCCGTGTCTTGCCGGACTTAAAGTTCGCCAGTGCTTTTTCACGCGCAGTCTGTGACTTATTGCCATGAATAGCCTCAGCCCCAATGCGCGCCCGGTCAAGCTGTTCCACGAGTTTGTTGGCCCCATGCTTGGTACGGGTGAAAACCAGCACCCGTCGGATGGCCTTATCATCGAGCAGATGCTCTAAAAGTGCGCGCTTGTTTTTCTTCTCCACGAAGTACACCGACTGCGAGATTTTTTCGACAGTGGTCGCCTGGGGTGTCACCTCGACCCGGACAGGCTTCACCAGAATGCGGTTGGCAAGGTCCTGAATGTCCTGCGGCATGGTGGCGGAGAACAGCAGTGTCTGCCGCCGGGTGGGCAGCACGGCGACGATCTTGCGCACATCATGGATAAAACCCATGTCAAGCATTCTGTCGGCTTCGTC
>JBGSXK010000012.1:0-16059 GCA_041751455.1 Anaerolineae bacterium | reverse complement strand
TATAATTCACATTCAAAGAGACACACTGAAAGGTCATTTGAATGCGAAAATTGCCTGTCTTACTGTTGATTTTTCTGTTGTACAGTTTAAGCGTCACTGCACAGGATGCAACCATCCGTATTGACTGGCCGCCGCCCGTGTACGATCTCACGGGGACGGTGCAGGTGCGCGGCACCGTGAATGTGCCCGGCCTGCGTAATTATTTCCTGGAAATGGGTGAGTATGATCCCCACACGCCGGACGCAGCACCCTCCTTCTGGACTCCTGTCAGCCTGCCGCGCCGCGACCCGGTGACAGAGGGCATCCTCGGCACATGGGACACGACGATTTACGCTGATGGCCTGTATCAACTGCGGCTGCGGGTGCTGCTGGACAGCGGCGAAAGCCTGTTTTACAACGTCGCACCGCTGCGGGTGCTCAATGAAACCGAGCGCCCGGCAGGTGAGGCACAGCCTACTTCTACCCGCATCCCGCAGGTGCCCACCGCCACTCCAACACCGGTTTTGCCGCCTACACCTGCTCCCACCCCCACCATCATCCCACGTCCAGACCCGGTGAATGAGCTGCCGCTGCCCGTGGGCGGACATATCATCAGCTTCGATCCATCGACGGTGAATTTCATGCAGCAGGCGGGCATGACCTGGATGAAGTGGCAGATTCCGTTCATCGTCGGCGAGGGATCGCTGATCGATGTGGCTTATGATCGCATCAATTTTGCCCATGCCAACGGCTTTAAGGTCTTCCTGAGCATCAAGGGTGAAAAAGAGGAGCTGGCCGAACTGGGTGCGGCGGATTACTTCCCACAGTTTGCGCAGTTCGTGGGGCAGGTGGCCTCCTTGCAACCGGACGCGATCCAGGTGTGGAACGAGCAGAATCTTGACCGCGAATGGCCGGAGGGGCAGATCGACCCACGCATGTATGCTGACCTGCTGCGCCAGTCCTACACCGCTATTAAAGCGGTAGACCCACAGGTGATGGTGGTGACAGGCGCGCCTGCGCCCACCGGGGCGGAAGGCGCTTTCGGGCTGGCGAAGGTGTGGAACGATGATCGTTATTATCAGGGCATGGCCAACGCGGGTGTGGCGGAATTTGCCGACTGCATCGGTGTGCATTACAACGAAGGCATTATCCCGCCCAATTTGCAGGGTGGCGATCCACGTCAGCCAGATTACCCTACACGCTATCTGCCGCTGATGATCCAGCGCGCGGCGTTTCCGTTCCGACAGGCCAATATCCCGCTGTGCTTCTCCGAGATGGGTTATCTCTCACCGGAGGGTTATGGCCCACTGCCGCAGGGTTTTGCCTGGGCACAGAACACCAGTGTGCAGGAACAGGCTGATTGGCTGCGTGACGCGATTCAGATCGCCGCGCAGATCAGCAGTGTACGGATCGAGTTGATTATTATCTGGAATGTGGATTTCGATGTCTACACACAGGATGATCCACAGGGCGGTTATGCCATTATCCGACCTGATGGCACCTGCCCGGCCTGCGAGGCGATTGCCACACTGCGCAGCAGGTAGATTTCCTGGGCACAGATCGGGCGGGCGCAGCGCAAAACCGCCCTTATGCCTGGGGCTATAGCAGGACCCCAAACATTTTGTTCTCGCGAGTTTTTTTGAGGAAATTCGTCAGCCGCTGCTGGAAAATCTCTGGCTGGTGGCGTGTTTCCTCGATAAACCCGATGCGAATACGCTGGTAGATATCGGGAAAACGTTGAAAATTCTCCCACGTCTGAGGGTCGGCCTGGAGCGCTGCGAGGACATCGGGCGCAATCTGAAAGGCATCCAGCGTAAGATCGGGCAGTTTGGCGAAACCGGCTTCCGTCATCAGGCCGCTGGCGATTAAGCGCCGCGCACGCTCTTTGTTCAGTTCAGCCCAGTTACTTTTGGGCCTGCGCGGGGTGAAGCGCTGCGCCGCGCTCTCCTCGTCATATTTTTTCTTGATGCCGTCAATCCACCCAAAGCAGAGCGCTTCTTCTACTGCATGGAGATAGGGCAGGGACGGTTTTCCTGACACTTTTGAATAGAAAATAAGCCAGATTTCCGAGGCAGTCGTGTGATGCTCCATAAGCCACTTGCGCCATTCAGCGCGCTCTGTGAGATAAAGTGTTTCGGTAATTTCCATCGCAGGCATAATTTCCTGATCCTCGTGAGTAAATTCAAAATCCAGCCCAATCGGGCGACCTAACGCCGCAGGGTCGCCACGAGGCGGCGTGGGTTGAGCAGCAGGTCAAGCGCATCGTGAATATCGCGCGTGAGAATGTCGGCAGATTTAAGCAGCGCGGCAGAAAGGCCTTCACCGCCCAGCACAGCGATACGCAGCGCGGCGGCGTTGAGCATTGCCACATCATTCGCGCCGTTGCCGATGGCCGCAACGGACTCTGCACCCAGGGCCAGCACGTAAGCTCCCTTTTCTACGGTGCCCTGCTGGATAATCGTGGCCTGGATGCCGAGTTCGGCATCCAGCGCGGCCTGGGTGCCGTAAGTGTCGGCAGTGAGCAGATGCACTTCGGCGTAATCGTCGAGCAACGCCAGACGCTCTTTCACGCCCGGCAGCAGCGCGCCATCCAGCGCAATCGTGCCGTTGACATCCAGCACCACATGCTCAATGCGCAGCAGCCCGCGTCCCTCAATCTCGACCTCGATCATGACACGGCCTGTATCGTAACGATATACTGCGCGGGTTCGCCACCCAGCTCTGGGATGATGATCTCAAATGGCGCGGAGTCGCCGGGGTTGAGTTCAATAACGCTCAGGTCGGTGAAGCGTGCGCCGATGACTGTGCCTGTCGCGCCAAAGATGGTGGCCGCCGCACGCGGGTTACGTACAGGCCGGGTGCCGTTGTGGACCACTGTACCACTGATGACCAACTCACCACGCTCATTGTAGGTGAATTCATCAGTCCAGCTTAAGCTCTCCTCGCCGTAAATCACTGCGTCGGGCACAGGCTGCCAGCCCGCGCTGCCCACGATCAATTCGTAAGTCCGGCTTAGACTCGGCAGGCCCTGGCCGAAACGCAGGCTGAAGGGCATAAACTCGCCAGGCATGATGGCATAGCCCATCGGTATATCGACAGCCTCAGCCACGGGCAGGCCGTCAGCACTGTACAGCACCGCGCGGATCGGCAGTTCCAGGGCGGGGGCACTGCCGTAATTCGCCACCTCACCCGTGAGGTAAAACACACCAGCCGGGGTCTGCCAGCCAGAAACCCGCACGACATCCAGCCCGGTGCGGGTCGCCGCCACCAGCACAGACAGCGCCGCAGGTTGGAGTTCTGCCGCCGGGTTGATCTGGAACGCGTTAATCATATTCTGCAATTCCGGTAGCTGCGGCCCTTCGATCACCACATCCAGGACACCCAGCAGCGTTCCGGTCTGTTGAATGAAGGTGTTCACCTGCTCGGTTTCGCCACCGGTGGTGCTGCGCAGCCCGGTCATACGCCAGCTTCCATCCCCCATCGCCTGACGGCTCTGCTCGGTATACTGTGAAGCATCCGGGCGGATATTGGCCTGATAGTGTTCCAGCAGATCGCTCAGAGCTTCCAGCGACAGCGCTTCGCCCAGGTTGATTACCGCGATACTCAGCGCGGGTTGGTCTGCTCCCGGCGCGGCAAAGGTGGCCGTCGCCAGCGTGGTGGTATTCTGCGCGTAAACGGGCCAGGTGCGCGGTACAACCAGCGAGAATGCACCGCTGGGATGCTCGTAGCGCATTGGAGAAATATCTGGCGGGGGAGGGGTGGGCGCAAAGACCACCGCGCCGCCGCTGCACCCCGTAAGGAACAGCAAAACAAGCAGAATGAATGGCCTCATAAATTTATCTGTTTGTGGTTGCACAGGCTGATGTAACCTAAATCCCTTGACCTATTATTTCCCGATTATCAGGTATGACTGTATTTTGCACCAACCCCACACGCAGCGCCAGCCACGGCCAGACAAATACTGCCGAAAAGGCCACCAGCGCATAACGCGGGATACGCAGCAGGTTTCCCATCGTGGAGTCATCTGCTGCCAGTGCGCCGAATAATAGGCGCAGGCCAAAGAACACAACCAGTAAAAACAGGATGCCCACTGCAAAACGCAGGATGCGCTGGCGGCGCTCACCGCCAGATGAAAAACCTACGAAACGTTGTTCCGCCAGTTGTCCCAGCCCGGCCCCCAGCAGGATGCCTGCCACCGTAGTTCCCGTTTGATCGTCGAACAGGAAGACAGTCACGACAAGCGCGACGATGACCAGCAGCGCGATCTGCGCGCTCAGCTTCAGCCGTGCCCAGAACGAGGGGAAACGGGCTTCCAGCCACACAAACAGCACCAGCACCAGCAGCCCTACCAACACCCCACCGATTACATCCTGCGGATAATGCACCCCAGCATACATGCGCGCCCAGCCCATCATCAGCGTGTAAATGACAACGGCGATAGTCACTCCGGCACGACGCAGGCGCAGCGCCAGATAACCCCAGGTCGCCACCGCACTGGCGACATGACCGCTGGGCAGGCCGTAGCTCTCGGTTTCGGCCAGCACCCGCACCGCGTCGGACACATCAAACGGGCGCGGTGTCTGAAGCAGCATTTTCAGGGCGGTATACAGCCCGGCAGACAGCCCCAGCACAAGCAGCATTCGCAGCCCCAGATGGCGGTCAATACTCCAGTAAATACCCGCCAGCACCAACATGAAAAAAATATCGCCCCCAGCAGCATTGAATACCTGCGCCAGCACATCGAACAGACTGTTCCCACCTGCCTGCAACCACACTACGAGGTCTAATCCTGCTCCCGTTTCCAGGCTGGTCAGCATTTGTCTTGTCTCCTGTCTGCGTCCGGTCAGGCCGTGAATTGTACCTGCGGGCCGGGGGATGCATCAAACTGAACCGGCAGAGGCTAACAACCCCAAAGGCGCGAAGATCGTCAATTTTGCGGCAGCGTTTACCGCAGCTTAATTAAGCCGACGCGCCAGCACCAGAATGTAGCTGCCTGTCGTGTTGGGGTCGCCCGGTGGTTCGCCGCTGTAACGCCCGGCACGAATGTAATAGGTGCCAGTGGTGGGCAGACGATAACCCGCGATGCGCGCGTTCTGGCTGCCGCCACCGTCGTCATCGCTGGCAACAATCTGCTGACTGCTGTCGAGAATACTCACCAACGGGTCGAGATTGCCGTCGGCCCGGTTCATCGAAACCGTGACCACTTCGCCCGCCACCCCCCAGAAGGCGTAAAGGGTCTCTGGCCGCTGCTCATCAATGTAACCGGTTGTGGTGCTGCCGTAAGCGAGGCGTTGAATATCGTCGGCAACCTCATCGAAAGCATTACCCAGGCTTTGCAGTTGCAGGCGGTAGCCGCCGCTGGTGGTGCCCGCCTCACGATCGAAACGGGTGGCGATAATATAATAGGTGCCATCGTCCGGGATAATGTACTGTGTGATCTGCGCATTCTGGCCGCCGCCGCTGTCATCGTCGCTGGCCAGTTCCTGCAAGGCATCATTCGCCAGCACGAGGAACGCATCCAGCCCGCCGCTGGTACGCTCCATGCGGATACTGATAATATCGTTGGTGCGTGCATTGAAGCGGTAAAAGCGCGCGGACTGACCGCCCGTCAGTTCACCCTCTGCTGTGTCGCCAACCTGCAACGGGTAGGGTGCCTGTACCGAATTGCCCAGGCCGCTGTTCTGTGCGGTTTCCAGCGAGAGGACAAAGCTGCCGCTGCTGCGGCCCGAAGCCTGTCCATAGCGCGAGGCCACAATCACATAGGTATCGGTTTCTTCAATCACCAGCCCTTCAATCCCTGCATCCAGCGGCACCGTCGCGCCCAGCAGGTCGTCATTGTCGGCGATCACATAAGCATTGCCGTCGCGCACCTGCACTACCTGAAGGTACGAATCCAGATCACCGGAGACACGGCGCATACGAATATTGACAATATCACCCTGTTCCGCCCGGAACGAGTAATACAACTGCGGTTCCATGTTATCGATGCGGTTGATGATGGTGTCACCATAACGCAGTTGACTGCCAGAAGCCGAGCTCACACTCAGACGCTCGATACGGAGTTCAAAGCCACCTGCTGTGCTGCCCAACGGATAACCAAAACGCCCGACCACAACGTAATAGCGATCTGTCTGGGGGAGGGTCAGCGCGGGTATGGAGGGGACACGGCTGCCTTTGTGATCGTCCAGCGTAATGATTAAACGTCCCTGGTTGTCCAGCACGGTCAGCACCGGGTCAAGGTCGCCATCGGTCACACGCAGATTGATGGCCACCACCTCACCGCGCAGCCCCTCGAAAAAATAGACCTGGCGCGGGTTGGCGTTGGACAGGCGGCCTGTCAGCATCGCGCCATAATTGACCCCATTATCATCCTGGGCGTGGGCGGAAAATGTGAGAAGCAAAAGCAGGCAGGTAAACCATACAGGAAGAGGCCTTACAGCGGCGCGCACAACGCCCCTGGCCGCAGGTTGTCTCATCAAGGATTATTCCGGGGTCGTGCTGTTGCTATCGGCACCCGCAGCACTCTTATTCAGTGGCAGGCACACAGTAAAGGTCGTGCCCACATTCATCTTACTCTCGACACTGATAGTGCCCTTGTGCAGCTCTAGCACCTGCCGGGTGATTGCCAGACCCAGCCCGGTGCCCTGAAACTGATCTACGTTGTCGGCGCGATGAAACGGCTCGAACAGGAGCGGGAGATCGGCAGCGGGGATGCCGATACCCTGGTCAGAGACATGGACGACCGCTTCGCCGTTTTCTACTCTTATGGTCGTCCGCACTTCACCCCCATCAGGCGAGTATTTGAGCGCGTTGGTCAGCAGGTTGTTGAAGGCGTGGCGCAGCAGACGACGGTCAATGCACACTTCAATGCGCTGCCCGGTGCCAATAAAGAACAGTTGGTGTGTGGCGCTGTAGGACCATTCCAGTTCTTCAATAATATCGCGCAGGTAAGTTTCCAGATCGTAGGTTTCCAGCTTCAGGTCCTGCGCCATAAACTCGGTCTTGCTAATGGTCAGCACATCAGAGATCAGCTCGGAAAGATAGCGCACCTGAGCCTCGATATTTTCAATTGCCTCGCGTTTCTCAGTTTCAGTGGCGCGATCTCCATATTTTTTCAGCATATCACTGGCAAGGCGGATTGAAGCGAGAGGGGTACGCAGTTCATGCGACATCATGGACATAAAACGGTCCTTGAGTTTGCGTACTTCGCGCTCTTTATCCAGCGCCACAGCCAGCCGCTCACGCTCGAGAATCTCGGTTTCCAGCCGTTTGCGCTCGGTAATATCCTGCACGATCCCCGTGAAGATCGGGCGGTGATCAATCTCGGTACGGCTGAGCGCGATGTACATGGGAAAGAGCGATCCATCGCTGTGCTTGCCCAGGATTTCGTGCCCCATTCGGTTAAATGTAGCCATAAACTCGGAGGTATAGCCATGATCGGCCAGGTGATATTCCTCGGCGATCAGAGCTTCAATATTTTTGTTGATAAGGGTGCCGGGTTCGTACTGGAAAATCTGCTCGGCCACCGGGTTGGCGCTTTCAATGGTACCATGCGCATCCAGCGTGATAATGCCGTCCACCACATTATCCAGAATAGCCTGGATACGGGTTCGGCTTTCCTCCAGCTCGATCTGTACCCGCTTGAGTTCGGTGACATTCTGGTGCGCCACGATCAGACGAATCGTACTGTACCAGTCGAAACGGGTCACACGCACCACATACCAGCGGCGTTCTGTCGGGCTGTGGCAGGGGTATTCCAGATAGAACTCGTTCACCTCCCGCGCCATTACATCACGAATGCCGCGCGCGACCGCCATCGCATCCTTGGAGTTATTCTGCGCGGCTCTTTCACACACTGTAAGGTAGTTGAGGCCTACACCGTAATTTGTATCTGGGTAACTGTTGTGGCGGGCATATTCGCGCCAGGCGTTATTCACCTGGAGGATGTTCCCGTCCCCGTCCAGAATGGCGACATGCGCCGAAAGAGCGTTGAGGGCAGCGAGGACGAAGCCCTCTGCTTCGCTATAAACTTCATCCACACAATCAGCATTACGGTTCGGGGTGACTAGACGTGGCCTCACTGCGTCTCCCGCATCACTTCACAACTTACAACTCAGTGTTGATTAGTTTATAGCATAGAATCCTCTTTTATTCCACATGACCCCAGCATCAGGGACCATCATCCTGTGCAAGTTAGGACGTTGTAATGCTTTTTGGTAAAATCGGCATTAAGGGTTGAGCAACCATAACCTGAATCAGGAAGAAAACCAGGAGGCACTATGGGTATTAAAACGGCGTGGGACAACCCGGAACAAACCATCCTCCGTATTGAATTTGAGGACCGCTGGCAGTGGGCAGAGTTCGATGCTGCCTGGGAAACCGTGCTGGCGGCTGTTGCAGGCAGGCCGCAACACCTGGATTTTATTTTTGATGTCACCCGCAGCACACTGATGCCGCCCGATCTGGGTTATCGCTTGCGACAGGGGCAGTATATGATTGGCAGGAAGGATTCGCTGCGAATAGTGGTCGGCGCGGACAGATTCGTAAAAATACTCATCGAGTTTATTGCGCGCATGTTTAACAACCAGAGACTGCACTTTGTGGAGACTCTCGAGGAAGCCCATATGCTGATCGCACAGCACCGCTCTGCCACACATTAAGACAGACGTGATGACCTGGGCATTGACGCAATTGATCTGCCGCGTGTATGGTAAAAATACACGATAAACAGCGCCGGTTTTCAGAACCAGGAATCATCAGGGACAATAACCCGGTGTGTTGAAGAACAGGAGCCATTATGCAGTTGGCATTGAATTACTCCCCACAGGCGGCGGAACTGCTGCGCCTGGGACGTATTCAGATTGATCTCTACAAATGCCCGGACTGGCCGGAGTTGATTGAGCAGGCACAGGCACAGGCTCCGGTCTATGTGCATTTCCCGCTGGTAGCCGGGCAGCATAATATCGAAGAAGTAGGGCTGGAAAAGATTGAGGCGCTGCTGGCACAGACCGGCACTTATTTTGTTAATACGCACATCGCCCCTCGTTATCAGGACCTGAGCAACCCGGATGATGCCGATGAAGTGGTGCAAGCTGTGCTGGCGGATGTGATGCCGCTGGTGGAGCGTTTTGGCGCAGAGCGCGTGATCGTGGAGAATATTCCGTATCCCGATTTTGACGAACAGAAACCGCGCACGGTCATCCTGCCGCGGGTGATCCAGCGGGTGGTGCAGGAAAGCGGCTGTGGGCTGCTGCTGGATATCGGTCATGCCCGGCTGACTAGTGAATATCTGGGGATTGATACGCGCGATTACATTACCCAGCTCCCGGTGGAGCGGCTGCGTGAGGTTCACATTACCGGGGTGGGCATCAGCCCGCAGGGCCAGCGTACCGACCATATGCCCATGACGAGCGAGGACTGGTCGCTGCTGGAATGGACGCTGGCCAGCATCCGGCGCGGCATGTGGGCTCGCCCTCGCATCATTGCCTGTGAGTATGGCGGGGTCGGGCCGATGTTTGAGTGGCGCAGCAGCCCTGCGGCTATCCTGGAAGATACGCCGCGCATGTATGAACTTGTACGACAGGTACAGATGGCTTAAAGAGACTGTATTCACCAGGGCGGGCAGCAGGCCTGCCCTGCGATGACAGTGTGATGTTAAGAAATACATTAAGGATTTTAGTCACAATCTCTCGTTATGACAAATGGCAGGGGTGACGGACGGAAAATTAACTTATAATGTAATTAGAGAGTAGATGGGGAATATTATTATGTACGCTCAAAAGACGCTTATTCAGGCTCCGATGGGTAGAGGTGCCGAGGTACGCCGTTTGATCGCACAGAAGTACCTGCCCGCCGTGCGGCATCGCCCCGGTTTTCTGGCCGCATACCTGCTGGAACAGACAGATGACGAAGATAAATGTGAGCTGATCCAATTCTGGGATCGCCATTCATCTGTCGAAAACTTCCATAAGACGGGTCTGCTGGAAGCTTCACTGCAAAGTATCGCGCTTGATCTGCCGGGCTGCATGGTCCAGCGGCAGGGGTATATCATCCGTCTTGCCGTAACCAATAACGTTGAGGAAGCTGTCAGCGTTTAAAACGCGCCGGAGCATGACTGACCCCGCACATTTGAATACCTGTTCCCTGACTGCGCGAGACTGTCGCAGGTTTAAACGAGCCTGCCCTCTGCCACCATAAACACCCGCCCACCGACAGAAATGCTGAATGTTTCGCCTTCCGGCCAGGCACGCAAGCGCAACAGCGAGGGACGTTTGATCTCGTAACCCTGTTCGACCCGCGCTTCTACCTGTTCACTGCCGAAATAACGCTGGTAAGCCAGATAGGCGGCCAGGCAGCCATTGGCACTGCCGGTCGCCGGGTCTTCCCAGGGGATGCCATTATCCACCGCGATCATGCGGGCATTAAGCTGATTTTCTGGCGCGTAGGTCTGGGAGCAGAAGAACAGCATCCAGCGTGCCCCCACCTGCTGCCCCACCGCGAGGTATTGCTCCACCTGCACACGGGCGCGTTTTACCGCCTCTAAAGTCCTGAGCGGCACGATTAAGAAGGGTACACCGATGGAAACCACCTGCGCCGGGAAGCGTGTATCGACCTCCTCGACTGTGATTCCCAGCGCGGCAGCCACCGCTGCGGTTTCCGCCACCGCACCAAAGGTCGGCGGCTGAGTATGCATCCACAACACATCCGGCTGGCCATCCTGGTAAGTGAATGTGACCGGAATCGGCCCGACTTTGAGATTCAGCACGATCTGCTCAAAGGCGGTCTGGACGATCTCGCGCTGTAGGATGTAGGCTGTCCCCAGTGTCGGATGCCCGGCGAAAGGCAGTTCATCGCTGGTCGTGAAAATGCGCACATCATAACCGCCCTCTCGTTCTTCATCCGACAGGATAAAAGTCGTCTCGGAATAATTCATTTCCAGCGCGATACGCTGCATCTGCTCTGTGGAAAGCCCTGCCGCACCGCGTACAACGGCCAGTGGGTTACCCGCGTATTTCGACTCGGCAAAGACATCGACAATATAGAATGTAAGATTGTGGTTCAAGGCTGTGTTCCTTTCTTAAGTATGCTGATTTTGCAGGTCAGGTGCGCATCAACACCAGACGCGATGGTGCGGATTACAGCCTGAGTTTGCCTATGAAATAGGTCACACGGCTATGACCAATTGAACCACCTGACGGATATTCAAGTGTGTGCTTTTGGCGCTACAGTAAAGAGGTAGGAGGAATAAACATGGAAAAGCTAAAAACGGCATTCAGGCTGCTTAAAGAAACCTTCGATGAGTGGAGCGAGGATAAAGCCCCACGGCTGGCCGCTGCGCTGGCCTATTACACCGCCTTTTCTATCGCGCCGCTGCTGGTCATTATCATCGCGGTGGCAGGGCTGGCCTTTGGCCAGGAAGCGGCACGCGGCCAGATTGTGAGCCAGGTACAGGGGGCTATCGGCCAGGAGAGCGCCCAGGTGCTCGAAGAGATTATCGCCAATGCTTACCAGCCGGATGTCGGTATTTTTGCCACGATCATCGGTATAGTGACGCTGGTACTGGGCGCGGCGGGGTTTTTCGGCCAGTTGCAGGACGCGCTCAATACCATCTGGGAAGTCGCGCCGAAGCCGGGACAGAGCATACTGGCGATGATTCGCCAGCGTTTTATCTCGTTCACGATGGTGCTGGGCATTGGCTTTTTGCTGCTGGTGTCGCTGGTACTCAGCACGGCACTGAGTGCGGCCTCTAACTTCGTGAATGGCTTCCTGCCACAGACCGAGTTCATCGCCCAGCTTATCAATTTCGTGATCTCTTTTGGGGCGATCACGCTGCTGTTCGCCATGATCTATAAGATACTGCCCGATGTCGAAATTGCCTGGCGCGATGTATGGGTGGGCGCGGCAATGACAGCGCTGCTGTTTACGATTGGCAGGTTTCTGCTCAGCCTGTACCTGGGTAATACCGGAACGTCTTCGGCATACGGCGCAGCCGGGTCGTTCGTGGTGCTGCTGCTGTGGATTTATTACTCCGCTCAAATTCTGCTTTTTGGTGCAGAGTTCACGCAGGTGTATGCGCGGCATTACGGCTCGCGTATTCGCCCGGCGCGGGATGCGGTGCCCATCACGGAGGAAGCTCGCGCGCAGCAGGGTATGCCCCGACGTGATGACCTCGCCGCAGGAGGCCAGCTTAAGGACACACCCGCCGCGCGTCCAGTGACAGTGCACATCAGCCCGGCACAAAAAAGCGAAGAAAGCCCCACCCACAATCATAATTTTGTGCTGGTCATGCTTACAGTCATCAATGCCGCGCTGGCCGCGCTGATTGCCGGGTTAGGCTTTACCCGGCGCGACAGCGCGAAAGATTAGCCGGGCTTATGCCCCTTGCAGCGTGGGAATAACCTCACGCCCGAAAGCCTCAAGCTGCCATGTCAGGTCATCGAGCGTTTCATGCTGCAAACGCAGCGCTGGGTATTCCAGGCCGATTTCGCGCAGCTCAGACAGGTGATCAATGACTTTTGCCGCCCCTTCATTCATATCTAACCGCATGGACAGGCTGATAGTGATAGGCCGATCCGAGAGTTCCCGCAGACGTGTGACCAGGCGCTTAAAATCCTCCGGTTTGCCAAACGCTGCCGTAGGATGGTAGCCATCGCCAACAGCAGCGGCGCGCTGTAAGGCGGCCTCCGAAGCGCCGCCGATCCAGACCGGCGGGATAGGTTGTGGATGGGGGGCAAACAGCGCATTGGCAAAAGTGTAGCTGCCGCTGTGTTCCGGCTGATCTTCTGTCCACAGCTTGCGCATGATCTCAATATACTCGTCCATGACTTTGCCGCGCTGGTGAAAATCGGCATTGAGGAACTCATATTCCTCCTGACACCAGCCTACCCCCAACCCAGCGATGACAGTGCGCCCGCTGAGATGTTGCAGTGAGGCGATCTGTTTGGCGGCCAGGATAGGATCGCGCATGGGCAGGATCAACACACTGAGGCCAAAGGTCACGCGCTCCGTGATTCCGGCGGCATAGGCCAGCGTCATCAAAGCCTCAGTGCCCTGGCCATAGCGGGCATGTTCCTGTGGCACAAGGATATGGTCAGAGACCCACAGCGAGTCGAAACCAACATCTTCAGCGAGCCGCGCCGTTGTGCGTACAGCCTGTGCGTGACTGACAGGCGAGAGAATATTGGGCAGGATAAATCCAAAACGCATAGGCTTGTCCCTTCAAAATCTAGTGCGTGGATTATAACACTTCAGGTTAAATCCTTGCCCTGTCATCCCCCCAGGATAAAACGCCAGGCCAGGATAATCAGGAATGCGCCGTAAAGCTGCTTGACACGTTTCGCAGGCAGACCGAGCGCGATCTTCGCGCCGCCAAACGCACCAATGACCAGCCCCACCGCCACTAACAGCGCTGCTTCCAGCCGTAAATCGCCATTGTTATAATAAATGAGGACTGACCCCAGGCCGACCGGGAACAGCAGCGCAGCCAGCGAAGTGCCTACCGCCAGATGCTGGTCAAACCGGAGCAGACCCACCAGCGCCGGGACGATCACCGCGCCGCCACCAATGCCAAACATGCCCGCCAGCACCCCAGCAAACAGGCCGACACCCAACAGCCAGTACCAGGGAAGCTCGGTCACGACTTCCTGGACCTCTGGCGGTGGCGGAATCTGGCTGCGCCACTGCCACCACAGCTTGCGCGGCTCTAGGAAGCGCCAGCCCGTATACAGCAGGAACACACCGTAGAGGCGCTCCAGAATACCCGTATCGAGGCCACTGGCGATCTGCGCACCGACGATACCGCCGAAGATCAGGCCAAACGCGATCCAGAACGCGATCATGAGCTTCAGCTTGCCCGCACGGTAATAGGCAATGACGGCGAAAATCGCCACGGGCATGAGCAGCGCGGCCAGCGAAGTACCGACTGCTTCTTTAAAGGTGAGCCCCGACAACACCAGCGCCGGGACGATGACCACACCGCCGCCAATGCCAAACATGCCGGAAAGTACCCCCGCTGCCAGCCCTACCACCAGCAGCACAATCACCTGTTCAATTGACATAAGAATTTCCTTAAGATGCGGAATCAGGTGCGAAGACGGCGCGCAGGCCGCCCCTGTCAGGCACGTGATCTTAATTGTGGCGCATCCTGAATGGGTTTTCAATGCGCCCCAAGTCCATTATAATGCCCATTATGGCTCAAGACACTTTACCCAATTATCACTTTCTGCTCATCGCGCCCAACCTGGGGGCAGAGTGGTTTTACGATGCGGCGCGGCTGTACTGGCTGCGCTTCTACCCCACCGTGATCAACGATTTTAAGCTGCTGCCGCTGGTGCCAGAGCAGTACAGTATCGCGGTGACGGCAGTCGCCCGGCGCGACCTGATCGCGCAGCTTGGTGTGGAACTGGCACGCCGTTTCCCACGGGCTTTGTTCGACCCGGTGGTACATGATTTTTACGAAGACACAAAGGCCGAACTGGATCGGCGGGCGCTGAACAATGAACCCTTCGGGGTGCCCCTGCCGCCTACGCCCACCTGGACACCCGCGCCCACCTCACCGCCGCTGTTCCCCACACCAGGGCCGATTACCAGCGAGGAAGCCACGCTTACGCCGACATTCATTCAGATAGGCACGGCCACTGAAGCAGATACCACCCCGGAGATTACACCTGAAGTCACGGCCAGCGACACCGCCACTCCCGGCGAGCCGCCTACATCCACCCCGGCCACACCACTCTATCCCACGCCGGGGCCGGTAACAGGCGGCAGCGGTTAGGTATTGGGCGGTCAGGTTTCAGCAATCGGCAAAAATAAATGATGGATAGAATTCTCTGTGACTACTTCTGCCCGCTATAAAGGACTGAGGATTAAAGACTGTTATGCGCCTTGACGAATATATCTGGTCACGTAACCCACGAGGGCTGCATGTCAAGCGGGTGCTGATTACCCCGCTGGAGATCAACCGCTGGAGCGAGATGCAGGCGGGTTGGGTAAAGCTCAACGCGGCGGAAACCGAATATGTAGACGACGCGATGGAATTTCTATCGCGCGGCATCACTCCCGTCCTGCGGCTCTATCGTGACCGCTGGGGCGCGCAGCCCTTTGACAGCCGGATGCGTGACGAAACGCTGGCTTATGTGCAGGCGGGTGTCAAGTGGTTCGAGTTTTATAACGAGCCAAACCTGCCGATCGAATGGCCGCCAGGGGTGGATATCCACTGGCAGAACAGCAGCATCATGATTCCGCTGATCGAGAACTGGCTCAACTGGGCGGAGTTCATTATCAGCGTAGGCGGTTATCCCGGCTTTATTGCGCTGGCAGAGAGCGACGCTCCCGATGCCGCCGCCGTGCTGTGGTACGATGTCTGGCTCAATTATCTGGCCGAAAATCACTTTGACCGCTTCCGCTGGATTCTGGCCAACGGGGCCTACTGCGCCACACATCCTTATATCCTCAATCATTATTATCAGGAGAGGCCGGGCGGTGGCCCGACCAGCGCCCGCCAGCCGGAAGAACAGAATGCTGCTGAGGGCGGCTGGCATTTTGAATACCCCTACGATCCTATCTGCCAGCGCAGCGACCCCGGACGCACGGTGTTCGGCGGCACACCGCTCACCCCGCGCGGCGATCCGGTCGGGCTGCTGGCGATGGGGCGCATGTTTAACGAGCGCTGCACACAGTTGTTCGGCTCGCGGGCGGTTCCGGTACTGGGCACGGAGGGCGGCATCTTCCCGTTTAATGATGCGGGCATCTACCAGCAGGACAATCGCTATCCCCCCTATACCCACGAGAGCCAGGCGGAGGGCACTGTCGCCATGTTCAACTGGATCGCGGAAAATGCGCCGCCCTGGTTTTTTGGGGTGACGCTGTGGAAAGAGGATGATTATTTCGAGCCGGGACTGGCGCGGGCGGTGCATCGCCTGCGGGAGAGCCCGACCCGTTACCTCAACGTCCCACCGCTGCCGGTCATCGGCGGCAATATCCCCTATCCGTTTGATGACCAGGAAGCCGCACCTCTCCCCGGTCCGGCTCCTATTCATGGCCAGGCCGATTTTCATATTATGCTGCTGGCGGGTGGGCTGG
>JBGSXK010000011.1:0-2227 GCA_041751455.1 Anaerolineae bacterium | reverse complement strand
GCATTGGTGTAACGCACCGTCTGCTGCACCGATGACGCGCTGTACAGCATTTCGGGGTTAAAGCGCCACACACGCACGATATGATCTTCTTCGCCTAATGTTGCCAGAAAATTGGCCGTGGGATGAAAGGCCAGCCCGGCTGTCCAGTAACGCGAAGAAGGCTCTTTGATGATCTCGACGTTTTCCCACGTGTCGCAGCGCCAGATGCGCACCTTGCCGTCCAGCGCCTTCGAAGCCAGGAAGCGGCCATCGGCGGAGAACGAGACATCCGTCACTACGCCAGTATGCCCCTCCAGCACGGCCGACTGCTTGCCCCAGATGCGCACGGTGTAATCTTCTGAAGCAGAGGCCAGCATGTTGCCATCCGGTGACCATGCCAGCGCATAGATCGCGCCGTGATGCCCTTCCAGAACACGCTTTACCTCACCGGAAACCACATCCCAGATGCGGATCGTATGATCTTCTGAGCCGGAGGCCAGGGTGCGTCCCCGCGGCGACCAGGCCACCGTATAGACCGCGTTGGAGTGGCGGCGCAGCAGGTTAAGCAGGTCGCGCGAGGTGGGATCCCAGATGCCAATGCTGCCATCCCCAGAGGCTGTGGCGATCATATTGCCATTGGGCGACCAATCCAGATCGAAGACCGTCCGGCTGTGGCCGATGAGCATCCCCAGTGTCTGACGTGTGGTGGCATCCCACAGACGTACTGTGTTATCGCCAGAGCCGGAAGCCAACATTTTGCCATCACGTGACCATGTGACGCTGCTCACCCAGTCCCGATGGCCTTCCAGGATACGGGGGTGGGTGGCTTTTGTCGTCAGGTCCCAGAGCTGTACGGTGTGATCGAAGGAGGTAAAAGCCAGCTCATTCCTGAGTGGCGACCAGGCAGTGCGGTTAATCACCCCGTCCAACGGGAGTGATTTACGCAGAGTTTTGAAGGCGCTCTCACTCATGCTGCTCTGACCAGTACTGGTTCCATAGTTTACGTGTTGGGGGTTATTACCCGGAATTTGCACAAAAAGATACTCTCTGGCATACAATGTAACGTAACGCAATTATAGATGATAACGAAGATACAACCAAAAGCCAACGCAGACGGCTGACATCGCCCCAATTTTGTAAATGCAGGTTCTATTTATTCTAACTTAAATTGATGCGCATTGCTGAAAACTAAACCACAAAAGAGTTTCAGGGATCAGAGCAGGGGGTGATGGGCAAAAACGTGAACCCCTGCTAAAGGGGTTCACGGGTGATTCAAGTCTATTGGAGGTGCAGCAGTGGGAAGCGTGTTTAATTCGCCCGCCCGGAGGATAATGTACCCTGGTAAGCCTTCAGGGCAGTCCAATCGCCTGCTGCCGCATATTCAGCCTGCTTCGCCCAGGTGGGGACGCTGGGCGCGAAACGCAGCCCTGCGGTGCTGATCGCCGCACGAATTTCTTCTTCGCTGCTTTGTGCGAGCCTGGCAAAGCTGTCAATCCCGGCAGCCTGAAGCGCAGCAGCCATCTTGGGGCCAATTCCTTCGATCACTTTCAGATCGTCAGGGCCATCTGGCGGTGGAATGGGTTCACTGGTGGCCGGAGGCGGAGGCGCATCTGTCCTGATATGCACCACTTCCTGGCGCTTTTCCTCGATGTCTTCTTCCAGTCCTACATCGGTGCGCACTTCAGGGGTGTTGAGTTCGGCCACCACGACCTCAGGTTCTTCCTGCGGGCTGCCCGCAGTATTAGCAGGAACACGGACACTCTCATCTTTTTCATTCATGCTTTCTTCAACCACTTCTTCACGTCCAACAGATTCCCCGGGTGTCCCCGCCAGTTCACCACTTTCTTCCAGGGTTGCACCCGTTTCTTCGTTGATATTTTCCACCCCGGCGGATTCTTCTTCGGCACTGGGCGCAGCGGCAGCCGCCACAGCATCGGAGCGATCCTCGGTCATAGGTTCTTCGGCTTCGACAGTTGTAACCTGGGCCAGCGCTTCGGCAGGCTCTACTGGTGCAGTATCAGCAGGGGCTGGAGGTACAGGGGCGGGTGTTGGCGCGGGTGTTGGGGATGTCTTTTCTGTTTCCACGATAGGTGCAGGTGGTGTCGGCGCAGGCGCGGGGTCAACCGCAATCTGGCGGGCAGGTGACGATGGTGGCCCGGCCAGTTCACCTGTTTCTTCCAGCGTGGAGGGCATGGTATTCATATTTTCTACCGGGTCTTGCAGTTGTGGATCACCATGCCCTGCGTGA
>JBGSXK010000010.1:0-3456 GCA_041751455.1 Anaerolineae bacterium | reverse complement strand
CCGATGATTGATCTGCTGACGGCGCTGGTCAATTATGAAACTCCCACTCCTGATAAAGCGGCGGTGGATAGGCTGGGTGAAGTGATGCAGCATCAGTTTCAGGCGCTCGGCGCATCGTCTGTTAAGCGCATTGCACAGACTGAGGTGGGCGATTTCCTGTTGGCGAAATGGCATGAGGATGCTCCCGGCAAACCAATTCTGTTTCTGATTCATATTGATACGGTCTGGCCGCTGGGGACACTGGCAAAGCGCCCGGTGACGATTGACGACCAGGGGCGTTTGTTCGGCCCTGGCGCGATTGATATGAAAGGCGGGATCACCATTGTGCTGACCGCGCTGCGCGGCCTGCGCGAACTCGGCCAGATGCCAGAGCGCCCTGTATGGGTGCTGATGACCAGCGATGAAGAAGTAGGCAGCACTCATTCTCATGCCCTAATCGAAGAAGTGGCGCGACAGTGTGGGCTGGTGCTGGTGATGGAACCTGCTACGCCAGAGGAAGCGCTGAAAACCTGGCGTAAGGGCATCGCCAGCTACACCATTCATGTGGAAGGCCGCGCCAGCCACGCCGGGAATGCGCCGGAACAGGGCATTAACGCCATTGTCGAGATGGCGCAGCAGGCGCTGGAGCTGAACGCCATGAACGATCTGAAGAACGGGACTTCGGTAGCAATGACGACCATTAAGGGCGGCATTGCCTCCAATGTGATCCCGCCCAGTGCTGAGGGGCAGATTGACCTGCGTGTTCTTTCGGCGCGAGCTTATGACGAAGTCAACGCGAAAATCATGAATTTGCAGCCGCATGTGCCGGGGGCGAAGGTGCAGGTAGAGCAGCATCACGCGCGTGGCCCGATGGAGCGCAACGACCTGATGATAAAGACCTTTGCGCAGTGCAGGACGATTGGCGAAAAACACGGCCTCACCGTGCGCGAAGACGGCAGCGGCGGTGCTTCGGATGGCAATTTTACGGCTTATCTGGGCGTGCCGACTCTGGATGGCCTGGGGCCACAGGGGCGCGGTCTTCATGCTGAGGACGAGCAGGTGGTCATCGACAGCCTGCCACGCCGTGCCACACTCATCGCCGGGATGCTGCGCGATTGGGTGTTTGAGTAGGGCGCTGACAGGGCGTTTATGGCTGGAAATTTCCAGCCACGACCTTTACAATGCGTTGATCTCGTTTCTGCGTGAAGCCCCTGGCGACGAAATTTCTATCGGACAGTGATGTGGCGCACAGCCTCTGGCACTGTCCGCTTGTATTTTACCCCGCCGCTAAAAGCTGAGCGCGAGTAGAAGGAAAAACCTGAATTGAAGATCACGTTCAAGGGTCGTGTGCTGGTGCTGGGCTGCGGTTCGGTTTCGCAGTGTGTTCAACCGCTCCTGCTGCGTCATTTCGAGATGGATTTCTCGAAGCTCACCATCATGGATTTTGAAGACCTGCGTCATACTATACCGGCGACGCTGGAAGCTGGGGCACAGTATGTGCAGGAGCAGGTGACGAAAGAAAACCTGCCGGTACTGCTCGGCCAGTATCTGGGCAGCGGCGACCTGCTGATTGACCTGGCCTGGAATATCGACAGCGGTGAGATCATCCAATGGTGCCACGATCATAATGTGCTGTATATCAACACCTCGGTTGAACTGTGGGACCCTTACGATATGAATATCACACCCACAGAGCGCACGCTCTATGTGCGGCATCTGGCCCTGCGCCAGCGTGCCGCCCGCTGGTCGGAGCCAGGCGCGACAGCAGTAGTCGAGCATGGCGCGAATCCGGGCCTGGTCAGCCATTGGACGAAAATCGCGCTGCAGGACATTGCGCAGAATATTCTGCGGCATGGTTTCCATGCCGGGCGCGACCTTTCCGGCGGGCGCTGGTCGGCGCTGGAACGGGCGCTGGCCGATAAGAATTATCCACGTATGGCGTTATTGAGCGGCACGAAAGTGATCCATATCTCCGAGCGGGATACACAGATCAGCAGCCAGCCCAAACAGGTTGATGAATTTGTCAATACCTGGTCGGTGGCAGGCTTTCATGAAGAAGGGCTGGCCCCGGCAGAGATGGGCTGGGGGACGCATGAACGCCGCCTGCCGCCCAACGCGCATGTGCATCGTTATGGGCCTGGCAACCAGATTTGTCTGGCGCAGCCCGGTATGTCCACTTATGTGCGCTCCTGGGTGCCGCTGGGCGGTGAGATTATCGGCATGGTGATCCGGCATGGTGAAGCCTTCACTATCAGCGATTATCTCACCGTATGGGATAATGGCATCCCGGTATACCGCCCCACTGTGCATTACGCCTACCTGCCCACCGACGCGGCGATTGCCTCTGTCCACGAACTGAAGATGCGCGGCTTTGATATGCAGCCCAACCAGCGCATCATGAATGATGAAATTGTCGAAGGCCGGGATGAGCTGGGTGTGCTGCTGCTCGGCCATGATCTGACAGGGTGGTGGGTCGGTTCACAATTGGATATTCACGAGGCGCGCCAGCTTGTGCCGGGCCAGAATGCCACAACGCTCCAGGTAGCCGCGTCGGTATTGGGCGCGGTCTTCTGGATGATCCACAACCCGCGCCGTGGGCTGTGTGTGCCGGACGACCTGCCTCATGAGGCGGTGCTGGAAGTGGCTCACCATTACCTCGGCGTATGTCCCTCGGTGCAGACCGACTGGACACCGCTGAAGAATCGCTTCGACCCCTTTGCGGGTTTCGGCCAGCCGGTGCCGGATGAAGAGGATCTGTGGCAGTTTGAGACATTTCTGGTGTAGTGCTGCGCCACACAGAAAACCTCAAGCGCCAGGCGCAGCAGCTTACCGGGAATGTGATAGAATTCCTTTGTGGGCTGCCTGCCCTGGCGTTTTGATTATGATTGTTGGCGTGACATCCAGACACACATTGAGGTAGGACCCTATGGCACACCTCTATATCAGCTACAGCCCGGCGGATTCAGCTTTTGTCGAGGCGCTTGCCCCCACCCTGCGCAATACTTATGAACGCCTGTCGTTCAGCCCTGCCGCGGGCGAAGACCCACAGGCCGCCCGCCAGGCACTGGCGCAGAGCGATCTGGTGCTGTACGTCGCTTCGCCTGATGCGCTGGCCTCGGCACAGGTGCAGACAGAACTGATCGAAGCCGCCCGCCTGGGTAAGCCCGTGCAGGTGGTGCTGGCACGGGTGGAAAGCGGCAGTGTCACCCGCACGGGCGTAAGCATAGCGCCAGAAGTGCAGCGCCTTCTGCTGCACGTCGCGCCGGTTGACCTCACTGGCAGCAAGCGAGACGATAACAAAAGCCTGTTCGCGCTCTACTCGGCCATCAACCGCGCGCTCAATCCGCCGCTGACAGATGTATTGTCAGTGGACGATAAACCTGCGGAAGCTGCGAGTGATGAGTTTTACGCCGAAAAATCCGCCCCGCCGCCCGCGCCCGCAATGCCTGCCCCGGCAGCGCCCCCTGCACGCCCACC
>JBGSXK010000009.1:0-4245 GCA_041751455.1 Anaerolineae bacterium | reverse complement strand
GAAGGTTATCCTGCTCGAATATGTTTATAAACAGGGTGTCGCAGGTGAAGTAATTGACGTGGCCGATGGGTTCGCGCGCAATTTCCTGCTGCCCAAGGGGTTGGCGGTGAAGGCCACCGAAGGTGAGATGAAACGGGCGGCCAAACTGCGCGAGCAGGCAGCAGTGCGCCGTGCGACGCTGGAAAACCAGATGAACGAACTGGCACGCCGTATTGACGGTGTGGAACTCATCTTTGGCCGTCGTGCCGCCACCACAGGCAAACTGTTCGGCTCGGTTACGACGACAGAGATTGCTGACTCCCTGCTGGAGAAGACCGGAGTAGACATCAACCGCCGCCGCATCAGCCAGCAGGCGCTGCGTGAGGTGGGCACACACGATGTCCCGGTACGTCTGGGTAATGAAATTTCCCCGGTATTAAAGGTCACTATTGTGCCAGAGCAGGAACTGGCTGAGTACCTCGCGGCAGTCAAAGCCGGCGAAGAAGCTCCTGCTGCCGAGCCGGCAGCCGAAGCCAGCGAAGAAGCCGAACCTCAGTCCGTGCTTGAGCAGGTGGTGGAAACTGTCCAGGATGTGGCACAGGCCATTGGTGAGGCTGCCCAGAACGTGGTTAACACGGTGACAGGCGGCGACACTGACGAAGATCAATCCTGAGTTTTTAGTGCTGTTTAGGCGGCAGTCCTGCGTGAGGACTGCCGCAGACGAGTAAATGCCCTGATGGATGCACAGGCGCTGGGTCGTTACCTGCGTGAATCGCGCGAGGCGAAGGAACTCAGCCTGGAAGACGCTGAACGTGTGCTGCATATCCGCCGCCGCACGCTGGAATCCTTTGAAGTAGGCGAATTTCATATTTCTGGCGCGTCCACCGTTCAACTACGCGGGTTTATCGGCAATTATGCCCGTTACCTGGGGCTGGACGAAGAAAAAGTCCTGCAATATTACGAAGCCGCGCTGGTGGATGAACAGCGTAAAACACGGCGCGGCAGCAAACGCAACGGCAAGCGCAGCACCCAGGAAACCCCTGCGCCTATCGCACCCCGCTCGATTACCGACACCCACCCCACCCTGCCCCCGGTCACACTGGCTGACCGGCTGGAGCAGCGTAAACGTCGCCAGCGCAATCTGCTGCGCCGTATGCTGTTTCTTGTTGTGGGTCTGGTTTCTGCCGGGGTCATTTTATATGTGACGCTGCAACTCGTCAGCCAACCGCAGACCATACCGGAAGAAATTGCCAATATCACCGGGTTAATCGCCCAGCCGACCCCGGAAGCGGTTACGGTGTTCCCGACCTTTACGCCGCTGCCACAGATGCTACTGGCCGGGCAGCCCACGCCGCTGCCGCGTGTCGATCAGAATTACAGCGGGCGCGGTGTGCTGGTGACGATTCAGGCCTCACAGCGCACCTGGCTGCGTTTACTTTCTGACGGGCGGGAGCAGTATGCAGGCATGATGCGCCCTGGTGATGTGGTAGAGTACCCGGCGCAGGATGAGATCTTTGTCACTGCCAGCAATGCCGAGGCACTGCTGGTCACATGGAACGGACAGCCGCAGGGGCTTTATGGCGGGCGCGGGCAAAAAGTGGATATCACGTTTACGATGGACAATGTGCGCGTGCAGAGCGGGCCGGGCTTTGACCCCACTTCAGAATTTACCGCAACCCCTATTCCCACATCGGAGATTGACGTGGGGGCGCTGATCGCAGCGCTGACACCCACCAATACGCCCGGCCCCAGCCCTACACCGAGCGATACACCCACCATTACGCTCACACCGTCGATCACGCCGACTCCCAGTAATACACCCACGCCGACGGATACGCCCACGGTCACACCGACCCCCAGCGATACCCCGCCGCCGACCAGTACGCCGACCATCACGCCGACACCCACGGCGACTTATACCCCGTCGATCACGCCCACGCCGACGATTACCCCCACCCCCTCGCCGACGGCTATCCTGCCGCCGCGCGAACCACTGGAGAGCGCCACGCCGACCAAGGAAGGGGCATAATCGGCTATAATATGTGTACCTGCGCTTTAGCGCGACCCTGTTTATCATCAAACGGAGTGAAGAATGACCCTCAACTTTACTTTATCCCTGCCGGAATGGGCGGCAGCGGAACTGGAAAACCTGCCTGCTGTGCTGCCCTCTCTGGAAGACCGCATGGCGGCGGTGATTCGCTTTTCGCGGCTGAACTTCGAGCGTGGTACGGGTGGCCCGTTTGCGGCAGGCGTGTTCGAGCGGGACAGCGGCAAGCCCATCATCATTGGTGTCAATCGTGTCGTCCCGTCGAACTGCTCATCTGCCCACGCCGAGGTCATGACACTCTCGCTGGCGCAAAGCCTGCTGGGGACTTATGATCTGGGCGCGGCGGGGCTGCCCGCGTACCAACTGGTCGTCAACTGGCGACCGTGCGTGATGTGCTACGGGGCGGTCTTCTGGTCGGGCATACGCTCGCTGGTGATCGCGGGCAGTGGGCCGGAACTGGAAGACATCACTGGCTTTGATGAGGGGCCGATTCACCCGGAGTGGAAAAAAGAACTGGCGAAGCGCGGTATTGAACTGGTAGAGGATGTGCTGCATGATGAAGCGGTGCAGGTCTATCGTGATTTCGCCGCGAGCGGCGCGCTGGTCTATAACGCGCGACAAGGTGACGTAACTGCGTCGTGATTGAACACACAGATTTTATCACTATGGAGCAACGAAGCCTGATTTTGTAATCCCTGACCTGCTGTTTATTGGATGCAACCTAAATGACACAGAAGCAAAAACGTAACGATAACTACTATCTCCTCAGTCTCGGCTGTTCGAAGAACACCGTAGACTCCGAGAGCATCGCTCAGGTGCTGAACCAGAGCGGGATGCGCGGCGTGGGCGACCCACGCAAAGCTGAGGTGCTGATCGTCAACACCTGCGGCTTTATCGACGCGGCCAAGCAGGAGTCCATCGATATGCTGCGCGAACTGGTGGAGACCAAACGCAGCAACCAGATGGTCATCGCTGCCGGGTGTCTCTCGCAGCGTTATGGGGCTGATCTGGTGCAGGAGATTCCAGGGCTGGATGGTGTGATCGGCACCCGCCGCTGGATGGATATTTTCGACCTGGTGACCCGCCTGCGGGATCGCAAACATCCCGAACCGCTGTATCACCTGCCGACAGATGCGAAGGTTGTGGGGCTGGACGAGCGCGGGGTACTGCGTGCCAGTGTGCAGGGCGCAAGCGCCTATCTCAAGATTGCGGATGGCTGCCGCCGCCCGTGTGCCTTCTGCGCTATTCCCAAGATCAAAGGTACTGCCGTCAGCCGTCCGATGGAGTCCATCGTGGCTGAAGCGGTACGCTTACAGGAAATGGGCGTGAAGGAAATCCTGCTTATCGCGCAGGACAGCACCGATTACGGTTATGATCTTGGATTAAAAGATGGGCTGGCGCATCTGCTGGATGCCATCGTGCAGGCCGCGCCCGATATTCCCTGGATTCGCATCATGTATGCGTATCCCGGTTATGTCACGCCGCGTCTGATGGACACCATGGCCAAACACCCACAGGTTTTGCCCTATCTGGATATGCCGTTGCAGCACGGGCACCGTGAGACACTCAAGCGCATGAAACGCCCGGCCAAGATCGAGTGGGTCTATGAGACAGTGAGCAAACTGCGCGAGACGATCCCGCATCTGGCAGTGCGCACCACGTTTATCGTGGGTTATCCCGGCGAAACCGATGAAGAATTCGAGGGCCTGATGCAGTTCGTGCGTGACCTGCAATTTGACCGTGTAGGGGCGTTCAAGTATTCCTATGAAATCGGTACGCCGAGCGCCACACTGCCCAACCATGTACCAGACGAGATCAAACAGCAGCGTTACGAGCAGTTGATGGAACTTCAGCAGGGCATCAGCCTCGCGCGTAATCAGGCGCTGGTCGGCCAGTCGCTCGATATTCTGGTAGAGGGACATGGCGAAGGCGAGGATGAGGATGGTGAGCTGACGGGCGATCTGATCAGCCTGGGGCGCAGCTACCGCGATGCACCGGAGATTGATGGTTATGTGCTGGTAGAGGGGGAACTGCCGCCGGGCGAGATCGTCCCTGTGCGTATCACAGGCGCGACAACCTATGACCTGATCGCCACACCGGATACACGCGCACCAGTGGTGATTCAGCCAGGCCAGATCATCAGCGCCGGGATGATAGATCTGCCCTAAATGTGCGCCAATCTTAACAATTGACATATTAAATTTATGACATAATAGGGT
>JBGSXK010000008.1:0-2760 GCA_041751455.1 Anaerolineae bacterium | reverse complement strand
GACAAGAAGCTGCAATGTATTGGTACGAACGCTAAAAGTCTCCGGGTCACGCAGGCGGAACAAGACTCTGCCGCCCTCATCCACGAAAGCCCAGGTGGCAATGTCGGAAGTCTGGGTAAAATCGGCAGCAGGCGACAGCGTACCTACCGGAACACTTTCCAGTAACACACGATCATCGTTAGGATCGAGGTCTGATCCCAGGTCAACCAGGCGGACACCTGTCTGAGAAGGTGTATAGGCATTGAAGAAAGCCACCCGCCCGGCCCGATCCTGCTCGACAGAAGTCAGGTTGTCCGGCACAAAGGCGATCATTGGCGTGTCATCATCACTGTAGGCCAGTGCGGTGCCTGTCGAACCCGGTTCGAGAATCAGCGTCTGGGCCACAAGCGCATTCTGCGTCCCGGCCCCAAAAAGCGCGAGATTATACTCGCCCGGTGCCAGCTCCAGATGACCAGCACTTTGACCATAGGTGACATTTTCTGCAATCAATTCGTTATTTGCATAAATATCCACTGGCCCCAGGTCGGGCGCATAATGTGCGAGCCGTAAGAGCGGGCTCCCGCCCTGAAGTGGCTGACCGCCTTCCCTGCCCTGCCCCAATGCCAGACCTGTTGCTGCCAGGAACAGCAGCGCCAGCACCATTGCCACCGGGGTCATCCAGCGGAATTCGCCAGAGCCTACACTCAGACGCTCTGCCCCCAGAAGCATGATCACAAATAGGAACAATACCATAATTGCCCCGGCGTAAACTACAATCTGCACCAGGAACAGAAAGGCTGCGTCGAGCATCAGAAACAAAAAGGCGATACAGCCCATCACCAGGATGAGGAACAACGCGCTGTGGATGGCGTTGGGGCTGAGCAGCATCGCCACTGCCGAGGCGACAGCGATAATGCCTACCAGAAGAAAAAGTGTGACTTCCGTCATTTTATTATATTCCCGTTGGAAAATGACTTTGTGGATTTTATCGCAAACAACGCCAGAGTCAAACGTCTGGCGTAATAATGGGGACACGCTGATGTCCCCATTTGTCTGCTTCCCCCATCAATTTGTTGAATGCCCTTAGAGCGGGTCTTCCATATCTGGAATAGCCCGGTTGAACTTGCCGGGTTCTACGCTTTGCGGCGTATCCGGTGCGCCTTCTGGCGGCGCTTCGATTAACATCTCTTTGGTATAGATCGCGTCACGGCGGTCTGTAAAGCTCAGGCGGTGCTCATGCCCCAGAATAATGGCTTCGGTGGGGCAGGCATCCTCGCAATAACCACAGAAGATGCAGCGAATCATGTTGATTTCATAAGTCTTGGCGTAACGCTCACCGGGACTATAACGCTCCTCGTCAGAGTTTTCCGCCGCCTCTACCCAGATGGCATCCGCCGGACAGGCCGCCGCACATAGTGAACAGCCGATGCACTTTTCCAGCCCGTTCTCATAACGCTGGAGAATATGCCGCCCTTTAAAACGCTCCGCAAAGGGTTTTTCAATTTCCGGGTACTGCACCGTGACGGGTTCTTCCAGCACGTGCTTAAGGGTCGTTCTAAAGCCGTTAATCAAATTCATCCGGTAAATCTCCTGTCACTAATCCCCGCCGGACTGTCTGGCGCGCCCGGCAGGTTTCTTCTCAGTCGTTGCAGGTTCAATGGAGGTTGAGGTTTCGCTGGCAGGTTCATCGGCAATTGTTGCCAGCTTATCCAACCCTCTAATGATGCTGTTATAAATGATGAAAGGTGCTGCCAGCAGGCCGCCCACCACATTGAGCGCCGCATAACCTGCGCCGCGTCGTTCGCCCGTAATCATGGGGTCGAGGATGTCATCCTCGTCTTCTTCCAGCCCCAGCGCGCCACGCCCGAAGGCCAGATAAGCGCCGCCCACCAGCAGGATGAAGAACACGGCCGCAGCGATGCCATAGACCACCGGGCTGCCAGAGGTCTCACCAATCACTACTGCTACTGCGCTCCACACCACTGCGACCAGAGACAGGGGCAGCATCACCTTCCAGCCGAACTGCATCAGGCGGTCATAACGGATACGCGGCAGTGTCGCCCGCACCCAGATCATCCCGGCCAACAGCAAAATTACTTTGCCAGCCAGCACCAGTGGCCCCAGGATGGGCGCACGATCCACCAGCCCGAAGCCGTCATGATAGCCGCCGAAAAACATCGAAGCCGCGATGACACTCACAGCGATCATGCCGAGGTATTCGGCCATCATGAACATGGCAAACTTCATGCCGCTGTACTCGGTCTGATAACCCTGGGTAAGTTCCTGCTCGGCTTCGGGCAGGTCGAAGGGCGCGCGGTTGGTCTCCGCCAGCAGAGCAATCAGCAGAATAGCGGCGGCCAGAGGATTCTGGAATACATACCATTCCCAGATAAGCGTCTGTCCATTTACGATGTCACGCACACTCAGGCTGCTTGCCAGCAGGATGGGCACCACCAGCGCCAGGCCAAAGCTAAGTTCGTAGCTGATCATCTGGGCGGAAGAGCGCAGCGCACCAAGCATGGCATATTTGCTGGCACTCGCCCAGCCTGCCAGCACGACACCGTAAGTCCCAAGGCTGGTAATCGCCAGCAGCCATAACACACCCACACTGGGGTCAGCGATACTGAGCGGCACCTGGAACCAGACATCGCCCAATGAAGGCGCAAACCATGGAATGATAATATCCGGCCCCAGCGGCAGCACACCGAACAGGATCAACACCGGAACCGTCTTCAGCAAGGGTGCCAGCAGGTAAACCGGGCGATCCGCCTGGGCGAGATC
>JBGSXK010000007.1:0-37292 GCA_041751455.1 Anaerolineae bacterium | reverse complement strand
CAGCACAAAACTGCCGATCAGCTCACGCATTTTACGGTCTTTCGCCAGCGAATACACATGCACGTCGGATATATCGTAGTCCTGGAGCACACCCGCACGTACCAGCCCTTCCAGCTCATCCTCAATCGTGCGTACATCGCGGCCTATATAGCGCGCGATATTCTCGGCGGTATCCGCAGCATGAGGGTTATCATGAAAGAAACGCACGAGGTCCCACTTGATGAAGGAGTTGACCTTGTTCTGTATGAATTCCAGCAAGGTCGGGTCAATGTCATCCATCAGCCGCGTTGTCATATCTATATTTCCTATGATGCCTACTGGACAAACCTATCCGGTTATTCTAACGCAAACCAGGCCATGCATGATGGTAATCGGTTGAAATAATAACAGATTTGTTAGCAGAGGCAAATGTCTCGCCGGGGGCAAGCGGTGTCGCTGTGCCCCCGGTCAGCAGCTTATACCCTGGCGCGCTGGTCTTCTTTGAGGTGGCACTGCTTATATTTCTTGCCACTGCCACACCAGCAAGGATCATTGCGTCCGAGTTTTTCCTTAGCGGTCTTGCGTACCGGCTCCGGCTTGGAATCGGCCATGCCATTGGATGTCGTCACAGGCATGGCGCGCATGGCCTGCACCATCCGGCGCGGCTGTGCCTGAGGCAGGTTCACCTGGATGCTGAAAATATCGCGCCCGGCCTTTTTGCGGATTTCCGTCTGCATGTCCTGCCACATCTCATAGGCCGCGCGTTTATACTCGACCAGCGGGTCGCGTTGTGCGATAGCCATCAGCCCGATACCCTCGCGCAGGACATCCAGGTCGGTCAGGTGCCGCCGCCAGTACTGATCCACCGTGCTGAGCATTACCAGACGCTCGGCCTTACGCATCAGGCCCAGCTCATGCTTTTCCAGTTCTTCCGTCTTGCGCTCATAGGCTTCGTGTACGGCGCTGATGATGGTTTCTTCCAGGGCTTCGAGGTCCTGGGTCGCCAGCGATTCTGGCGTGATATGCTCCGGCACCGGGAAGATGGTAAATAACTGGCGGTGCAGCGCTTCCACATCCCAGGTATCGGGGTCATCCTCGTCGATAATAAACTCCTCCAAGACCGCCTCTACACCTTCTTCCAGGATTTTGAGGTACTGGTCGCGCAGATTCTCTGCGTCCAGCAGTTCGTGACGCTGTTTATAGATGACTTCGCGCTGTTTATTCACTACGTCGTCATATTCCAGCACGCGCTTGCGGATGTCGAAGTTATGGCCTTCTACCCGCACCTGCGCCTGTGCGATGGATTTGGTCATGATGTTGTGTTCGATAGGCTCATCTTCCGGGATATTCGCCCAAGACATAAAGCTCTTGACACGTTCACCCTGAAAGCGCTGCATCAGCTCATCTTCCAGGCTGAGGAAGAAGCAGGATTCGCCAGGGTCGCCCTGACGGCCAGTGCGCCCGCGAAGCTGGTTGTCGATGCGCCGTGCCTCGTGCCGCTCTGTACCCAGCACGAACAGGCCGCCTGCCTGCAACACTTTCTGGCGGTCAGCTCTGATCTCGACTCCGGCTTCGACCAGCGCGACCTGCCAGTCTTCCGGCGCGGCCTCGCTTACTTCCACCCCACGTTTACGCAATTTCTCGCGCGCCAGCCCTTCAAGATTGCCGCCCAGCAGAATGTCTACACCACGTCCAGCCATATTGGTCGCAATCGTGACCGCGCCCGGCCTGCCCGCCTGCGCAATGATAATAGCCTCGCGCTCGTGCTGCTTAGCATTCAACACCTCATGCGGGATGCCGGCACGCTTCAGTTCCTTGCTCAGCCGCTCCGAGGTTTCAATCGCCACCGTACCGATCAGCACTGGCTGACCCTGCTGATGACGCGACTCCACTTCCTGAATAATGGCGTTAAATTTTGCCTTCTCCGTGGCGTAAATCAGATCATCACGATCCAGACGAATCACATTAACATTGGTTGGGATGGCCACCACTTCAAGGTTATAAATTTTCTCGAATTCTTCGGCCTCGGTCATGGCTGTACCGGTCATGCCCCCCAGTTTTTTATACATGCGGAAGAAGTTCTGGAAGGTGATGGTCGCCATGGTGAGATTCTCACGACGAATCTGCACCCCTTCCTTGGCCTCGATGGCCTGATGCAGACCTTCGGAAAAGCGCCGCCCGACCATCAAACGCCCGGTAAATTCGTCCACGATAATGACCTGGCCGTCCTGGACGACATATTCCTTGTCGAGGTGATAGAGCGCGTGGGCACGCAGCGAATTATCCAGGTAGGGGATCATCTCGGCGTTATCGGGGTGATAAAGCTGCTCAATCCCTAACCGCCGTTCAATTTTTTCGACACCGGCTTCGGTCAGGTAGGCCACCCGGTCCTTGATGTCCACAATGTAATCGCCATCGGGTTCTTCGGCTTCCACACTGTCCGGGCTGCTGCGTTTGAGTGTTTTAACGATCTGAACAAAAGTCTTGTAATGCTCCGAAGGTGGGTCTGCCGGGCCGGAGATAATCAGCGGGGTACGCGCCTCGTCAATGAGGATATTGTCTACCTCGTCCACAATGGCATAGAATAACTCGCGCTGCGCAAGCTGGCTTTTCTCCATGACCATGTTATCGCGCAGGTAGTCGAAGCCAAATTCATTGTTCGTGCCGTAGGTGATGTCGGCATGATAGGCTTCGCGGCGGGTGATCGGGCGCAAATGCTGGTAACGCTCGTCGTCGGAATTATAATCCGGGTCATAGAGAAACGAACCGCTGTCAGGATTGCCCCCGGTGTTCTGGATGACCGCCCCGCTCAACCCCAATAAATGATAAATCGGCCCCATGGTCTGCAAGCCGACTTTACTCAGATAATCGTTGGGCGTAATCAGATGTGCGCCGCGCCCCAGCAGCGCATTGAGATACAACGGCAGCGTGGCGACCAGCGTCTTGCCCTCGCCCGTCTTCATCTCGGCGATCTTGCCCTCGTTGAGCACAATGCCGCCGATCATCTGCACATCATAATGGCGCAGCTTAATCGTGCGTACCGAGGCCTCGCGCACGGCGGCAAAAGCCTCCGGCAAAACATCATCCAGCTTCGCGCCGTCCTTTAAGCGCTGCCTGAATGTGTCTGTTCTGCCCCGCAGTTCCGCGTCGGTCAGGGCTTGCATAGCGGGTTCGAACCCATTGATCTGCTCGACTATCGCGCGATATTTGGTTAATGCCCGCTCAGCGGGGTCACCCACCACCTTTTTAACAAGGTTCTTAAACATTCCGGCCTCGATCTTCATTCCAGTTCACAAAGACTGACAGATCATTATAGCATAAGGTCATTTGTGACTCGTTAGAAAACGGCAGAAGATGGGCGTGTTTTTCCTCCACCGTCAGCGATTTGCCCGCTGGTAGAATTCTTATACAATCGATATTAAATAACATTGATTAAGCTGGCAGCAAAAAAGGTGACCATGATACGTTCTTTTCGTTATCTTATGTTCCTGATCTGTGCTGTACAGGCTTTCTTTGGGCTGGCTTATATCCTGCAACTGCCCTTCGCCGTGCGGTTGTGGCCGCTGCCCTACACCAATACTATGTCATTCCTCTTCATTGCCTCCATCTTTCTGGCCGCCGCTGCTTCGACGTTCTGGTGCATTGCGACGGAAGAATACGGCGCGCTGACCGGGGTGGCCCTGGATTACCTGACTATCTTCATTCCTATTACCGTTTTTGTCTTTCAAATGGCCACGACAAGTCGCAATAACGAATCGCTCATCGCATTTGGTATTTCCTGTGTTTTGGTGGTCATTTTCGGGCTGGGGCTTTTCCTGTGGAGCAGGCGCATCCCTATTCAGGATACCCGCCCTATCCCCCGATTAGTCTACTGGTCATTTGTGGTCATCATCATCGCGCTGGTCATTGCAGGCGGCCAGCTTGTGCTCAAAGGGCCGAATCTGCTGCCCTGGACGGCGACACTGGAAGGCAGGGTCATTTATGGTTGGATTTTCCTGGGCGCAGCCGCATATTTCAGCTATTCACTGCTCCGCCCGTCCTGGCACAATGCAGCCGGCCAGTTGATGGGTTTTCTGGCTTACGATGTGGTTCTGATTGTGCCTTTTCTGACCATGCTGCCCACGATTGCGGAGCGCTATCGCCCGAACCTTATCATTTATACGGCTGTCATCAGTTACAGCGCCCTGCTGGCAATCTATTATTTGTTCATCAACCCGCAGACGCGCCTCTGGCGCACCCGTCCGGCCATGCAGCCTGTTGTGCCGGGAGTCTGAGAACGATATTACACCAGGGAGGAGACAGGCTGCTCACAAAATGATGATTTATAAGGACTGGCGATTTTGTCGGGATTTCCGCCGCTGGATATACAACGCCAGGAGCAGCGGGACAAGCGACAGTGTGCCCACCGTCGCATATACGATGATGACATGGCTGTAATCTGCGGCCAGCACCACGCCCATCGCCACGCCGAGGAAGGTGGGCACAAACCCGGCGATGAGAGACACCAGCAGATACTGGTAAAAACTGATGGTGGTGGTGAACCCGGCAGCATAGCTGATAAAATCATAGAGGGCGAACAGGAACAGGCGGGCATAGATCAGCGCCCGCCAGCCACCGAGCTGCGCAGCAAAGGTATCAACACGCTGGATGCCCTGCTCGCCACCCACAAAGCGCAGCACGACCAGCCTGCCGAACTGCCGCGCGATCAAAAAACTGATACTGCCACCCAGCACCTCGCCCAGCAGGGTGTAAAATGTGCCTGGCCACAACCCAAAAAGCACCCCTGCCGACAGTTGAATCGGGCCGCTGCTGAGCGGCGCAAAAACATAAGTTACGATTTTTAAACCTATGTAAGCCAGGGGAGCCAGTGGGCCGGCCTGCTCGACAGTGGATTGAAGGGTCTCAAGACCAATCCACTCCATTGCCAGGATAATCAGCCCGGTCATCACGAGAAAAGCCGCGGCGGCGGGCAGGAATGCCCACAGCGAGAATTTTTGAGTTGTGGTTTCGATCAATCTGTACCCGATCTCCCGTAAATTATGTTCTGAAACACTTTATATATAATGACTCGCTCCGGCTTTAAAAGCCGGAGCAAAAGCGAAAGCCCACGCACTGCTGCAAAATGTGGGGATAGGTGCTTTACACAGAACACACCTCTGAGCAGGATCACTCGTTGAACAGCTCACCGACACTGCGGCCAGCGTGTGCCCGCAAGATGACCTCACCCAACAACGGTGCCACCGACAACACGGTCATATTGGGCAGGTGTTTATGCTGCGGGATGGGGATGGTGTTGGTCATAATGATCTCTTTCAGATCAAGCGAGTCCAGCCGCTCAAAGCCTTTGTCGGTCATCAACCCATGCGAGAAGGCGAAATAAACATCCTTCGCGCCATACTCGCGGATGGCCTGCACTGCGTTGACCGCGCTGCCTGCGGTTAAGACCTCATCATCGACCAGCAGCACATTTTTGCCACTCACATCCCCGATAATTGACAGCGCTTCGGGACGCTCGGCGTTGTCTACCCGGCGCTTTTCGATAATGGCATGAGGTGTCCCCAACTTCTCAGCCCAGTTGCGCCCCTTCTTGGCAAATCCCAGGTCTGCCGAGACCACAACCAGATCATCAATGTGCTTTTCCAGCATGTAATCGCTCAGGAGATGAAAGGCCGTCAGCGCGTCGCCAGGGATATTAAAGAAGCCCTGGATCTGCCCGGCGTGCAGGTCAATGGTGATATAACGATCTGCGCCCGCTACTTCGATCATGTTCGCCAGCAACCGCGCCGCAATCCCCACACGCGGCTGGTCTTTTTTATCGGAGCGGCTGTAGGTCATGTAAGGGAAGATCACATTGATACGCGCGGCAGAGTCGCGCTTGAGCGTGTCGATCATGATGAGCATTTCCATCAGGTTATCATGGATGGGCGAGGCCATTGTCTGAACCAGATACACGTCCTGCCCGCGCACACTCTCATTGAGCTGGATGAAGATATTCTCATTGGAAAAGATGGTGCGGGTATATTTCCCCGGCTCGATCTTGAGATACTGGGCGATCTCTCCTCCTAACTCATGTGAGGCTGAGCCGCAGAACAATAGAATATGACCGTAGGGGCTGGGGCTTTCCGCCAGCAGGATATGGGATCCTGGCTTGCGAACATACTTAGTGCCGGGAATCTTATCAAACGTCGTCGTCATCCTGTAAAATCCTATCTGAACACTTCAGGGCAGGGCGGTTGGTTCAGGGAACGGATAATCGCGCCAGAATCGTCTGTACGGCGCTTTCCGGGTCTTGTTCGCGGGCCTGAATGCGGTCAACGACCTGCACCAGCATGGTTTCCGGCACCTGCGCCAGCAGTTGGGTCATCAGCGCATCACGCAGGCGTTCATACAATTCCATCTCGATCTGCTGGCGATCCACCTGGGCCAGCCGATCATCCTCTAATAAATAGGCGCGATGTTTTTCCAGTGCGGCCACCAGTTCATCAATGCCTTTATTTTCTGAGGCCACCGTCTGAATAATGGAGGGTATCCACAACAGCCCGGCCTCCTCGTGGGCAGAAGCAGAGGCTTCGCGTAAAAGCTGGCCATGATGGGCGGCGAACTGGTCGCGGGCGGTGGGGTGGCCCAGTTCCAGCATGGCTTTTAAGCCACGCACGGTGTTAATCGCACCGGGGCGATCTGCTTTATTCACGACCAGCACATCGGCGATTTCCAGAATGCCCGCCTTGATCGCCTGCACATCATCACCCAAACCGGGTGCTTCTACCACAATCGTAGTCTCCGCCGCGCGGGCAATATCCACTTCACTCTGCCCCGCGCCCACCGTTTCCACCAGAATGATGTCGAAACCCGCCGCATCCAGCACACGGATGGCATCGCGGGTTGCGCGCGCCAGCCCACCCAGATGACCACGGGTTGCCATGCTGCGGATGAAAACACCACTGTCGCCGGACAGATCGCGCATTCGGATGCGATCCCCCAGGATTGCACCGCCGGAGAACGGGCTGGTCGGGTCTACCGCCAGAATCGCCACTGTTTTCTCCTGCGCACGATAGGCCAGTGCCAGCGCGTTGACCAGCGTACTTTTACCTGTGCCCGGCGCACCTGTGACACCGATCACCCAGGCATGGCCTGTGTGGGGAAATAAAGCCGCGAGAGCCACTTCCACGCCCTCGCGTCCATTTTCCACGTGTGTGAGCAGCCGCGCCAGTGCCCGCCGGCTGCCCTGGAGAAGCTGCTGCGCCAGATCGTTCATTGGGGCACGTCCGCATCCCGACGCGCCAGCCCGCGAATATGCGTTACGATCTCCTCGGTGCTGGTGCCCGGCCCGAAGACCCCTGTCACGCCCAGTTCGGCGAGCAGAGGGCGGTCTTCATCGGGGATAATACCGCCCACGATAATGGGCACATCATCCAACCCACTGGCGTTCATCACATGGCGGATGCGTGGCACCAGCGCCAGGTGTGCCCCGCTGAGAATGCTCAAACCCACCACATCCACATCTTCCTGTAAGGCGGCCTCGGCCACCATTTCCGGAGTCTGGCGCAGCCCGGTATAGACAACCTCCATACCAGCATCGCGCAGCGCACGGGCGATGACTTTTGCACCTCGATCATGTCCATCCAGGCCGGGCTTGGCAATCAATACGCGAATCGCGTGATCTGTCATGATTTTTCCCTGTGTCCAATGCTCCCTAATAATATTATTCAGGATAATCCTTTAAATGACATAAAAACAGTTTCGCCTGTCATTTTTTGGGCATGAGCATACGCGCAACTGATTATAACAAAAAGCCCCCGTCGCCCAAATTGTGAAAGCCAAAACCTGAATCAAACTAAAACTCAATAAAGTAAAATGCGCCAGAATAACAGCCTGTGATACAATATAAAATTAAAGACCGGGTTAAAAAGTTGAGATTTTCGCATGACCAGCTTGACATCAAAGTCCAGTCCCGGCAGTACGAAGTCGCTCGAGCCTGCCCGCACAGTACCCGCCCATAAAGCCCCGGTACGCCAGCGTGTCTGGTTCGCGCTGACGGCCACTATCGGGGTCATCGCCACCGTCACCAGTATGATCTATCTGCTGACGGCATTTAGCTGGTTGAACCGCCCATTTATAGGGGCGATGCTGACGCACAATATGGCGGTGGACGGCGCACTGCCATTCAGCCGTGTGACGTGGCCGGGCATGGAAGCGGGCTTGCAGCGGCTGGATCACATTATCGCCATCAACGGCCAGCCGCTGGCGGCCTCGCCACAAAATTATGCCGAGGCGGCTGATCGATACCACGAACTTATGGCCTCGCTTCGTCCGGGTAATACCGTGACGGTGGACTTTAACCGCCCCGCGCAGGATGGGGTGGTGCAGTGTCCCGGTGTGGTCAGCCGCATAGGGGACTGCCGGGTGAGCTTCCGGCTGGGGGGGTTCGGCTTCGTTCCCTTTATCGGCTTCTTCCTCGCGCCTTATCTGACCGGGATAATCAGCCTGGTGGTGGGCTTTGCGGTGCTGCGGCTGCGCCCCTACCAGCATATTGCCCAACTGGTAAGCGTAATCGCGTTTTTGTTATCCGTGTTCCTGACCGGACTGTTCGACCTTCATTCCACCCATGTGCTCATTCCGCTGTGGTTGACCAGCACAGTGCTCATAGGGGCTGTCCTTGTCCATCTCAGCTTAATCTTCCCGGTGCGCGCCCGTGTACTCTACCGTGTTCCCTGGCTGGTGGCGGTGCCTTATATAATCTACGGCGTGGTGGGTGGGCTGCTGCTTTATACCTATTACAACCCGCCTGCTCCTACTTTCCAGCCCGCGATGCCCGCTTTTGCCAGCCTGTTCGCTGCCATGCTCATCATCTTGTGGAAAGCCGTCATCACCCGCTCTCATGCCACGTCATCCATTATCCGTGACCAGAGCAACACCATGCTGGTGGGGGCGCTGCTGGCCTGTGCGCCCGCGCTTATGTGGCTGATCAATATGATCAACCAGCTCATCAACACCACTACGCTGCTGCCGTTTAACACCTCTGCCAGCACGCCGCTGGCAGTCATCGCACCGCTCAGCCTGGCCTACGCTGTGCTGCAATACCGGCGGCTGGACACAGACCGTATCCTGAGTACGGGCATTACTTACGGCATCATGCTGGTGGTTCTGATGCTGGGTTATTTCCTGCTGGTGTTCAGCGCAGCGCTGTTCTTTACTCAGGAAGTGGCCGAGGCGAACCAGCCGTTATTCATCGCCGTCACCATCTTTGTCATCGCCATCGCCTTCCTGCCTGCGCGTAATATCCTGCAAGCCCGCGTGGATAAAATCTATTATCGCAAGCGCCAGGATTATCAGGATTATACCGAGGTCTTCACGCACGAAATCGCTCGCCTGGGGAATGTGGAAGAAGTCGCCGGACACTTCCATGCGGTACTGGAAGAGACACTCGCCCCGACCAGCCTGTTTATCTTCCTGCCCCAACGCCAGGGCGGGCATTATATCGCCATCGGCAACCCGCCGGAGACCGATGTGTTCTTCACGCATGACAGCGGGATCGTGACGGCGCTGGAAGCCAACGACCTGTTCATCTATCTGGAGCCGGGCCGCCAGTGGCCGCTGGAAATCCGGGGAGAAAAAGCGCGGCTGGAAATTCTGCAAACCCTGCTCATCCTGGGGCTGCGCGGCAGCAGGCAGTTGAACGGCTTTATCTGCATCGGCCCGCCCAAATCGGGCGTGGGGGTTTACCAGTACGAAGAACTGCTTTTCGTGCAGAACCTTGTCAGCCAGCTCGCCATCGCGGCTGAACGGGCGCAGGTGGTCGTATCGCTGGAGCGCCGCGTCCAGCAGTTGGATGTTTTCAGCCAGGTCAGCCAGGCGGTCAACTTCACCATCAGCTCGGATGACCTGCTGGAACTCATCAGCGCGCAGACCAACCGCCTGCTGGAAACGCGGCATTTTTATATCGCTCTATATGATGAACACGCCCAGGAACTGTATTTCGCGTTCTTCCAGGAAGATGATGAGCGCTATGAAGAGAAGGAACTGAAGCGCTGGCCATTGGGGCAGGATCTGTTCAGCGAGATTATCCGCACACAGCAGGCTGTGCGCGTACCCGACTACGCGGCGGCAATGAACCAGCGCGGCGCATCTGTGGTCTTTGAGACACATAACCTTAAAGCGTGGATGGGCGTACCTATGGTGGCCGGGCGGCGGATTGTCGGCGCGATGGCCGTGAGCACCACACGCCCCACGCAGACTTACAGCGATGAGCAGTTCCGCTTCTTTAACGACATCAGCGCGCTGGCCGCTACATCCATCGACAAGGCACGCCTGTTTGAAGAGACCGAGAAACGCGCTCGTCAGCTTGGCGCGCTCAATGACGTGAGTCATAAACTAGCGGGTGAGCTGGCTGACATCGAAAAACTGCTGGAACTCATCACGCGCAGCGCGGTGGATATTCTGGAAGCAGAGGCCGGATCGCTGTTGCTGATGGTCGATGACGAAAAGAAGGAACTGGAATTTCGGATTGCGGTTGGCCCGGTGGGGCACGAACTGGTGGGGACACGCTTCCCGACCAAACAGGGGTTGGCTGGCAGGGTGGCGACTACCGGCCAGCCGATGATCGTCAATGACGCGGCCAGTGACCCGAACTGGGGCGGAGAACGCACTGAAGAAGGCTTCCAGACGACAGGGATTCTGGCTGTACCGCTCGTTGCTAACAATCAAATCCTGGGTGTACTGGAAGTCCTGAACAAGAAGGACAACGCGCCCTATATGCAGGACGACGTGGAACTGCTGACGACCTTTGCGGGGCAGGCCGCTGTCGCTATCTATAACGCGCAGTTGTTCCAGATGACCGACCAGCAGTTGAACGACCGCGTGGCCGAACTGGAAGCACTGGAACGCATCGACGTAGAGTTGAATCGCTCGCTTGACGCGGCGAAAGTGGCGGAAATCACCATCCGTTGGGCGATTGCAAAAAGTGGCGCAACTGCTGGTGTGCTGGGGCTGGTCGTGGGCGACCCGCCCGCGCTGCATGTGGTCTCGAAATATGGTTATAACGACGAAGATACACCGGAAGGCGCGGAAGATATCATCTGGCCACTTGACCGGGGTATCGTCAGCCGTGTGCTGCGTACCCGGCGGCCAGAGCTGACCGACGACGTGAGTATTGACCCGAATTATGTGCCGAGCCTGCGCCGTTCTCTCAGCCAGATCACTGTACCGATGATGTCGGGCGGTGAGGTCATTGGTTTACTGGTGCTGGAAACCAATAAGTTCCCGCGTCTGTCGCTGGTCGATCTGGTCTTTGTGCAGCGTCTGGCTGAACATGCCAGCATCGCCCTGGCCAACGCCCAGCTTTATGCCGAACTTACCCGTTCCAACGAAGGCAAGAGCGAGTTTGTGGGCTTTGTCGTCCATGAGTTAAGAACACCTATGACTTCGATCAAGGGCTTCACTGACCTGCTGATGATGAGTGCGGGCAACGGCAAGCTGGACGATAACCAGAAGAACTTCTTGCAAACCATCAAATCCAATATTGACCGCATGACCACGCTGGTCAGCGACCTGAACGATGTAACTCGCCTGCAGACGAAGAAATCGCTGCCGATGAAGTTTGTGCCCACCGATTTTGAGGATGTGGTGTCGGCCACCCTGCTGCCGCTGCGTAAGCCTATCGACGACAAGGGGCAAACCCTGACCATCAGCCTGCCGGAAGAACTGCCGCAGCTTTATGGGGATAAAAACCGCCTGATACAGGTCCTGACCAACCTGCTTAGCAACGCCCACAAATATACCCCGGATGATGGGCAGATTCGCATCACGAGCGAGATCGTCAACAACCGCTGGGATGCCAAAGGCCGCAGCACCGAACCTGTGCTGCACGTCGTCGTGCAGGACTCCGGCATTGGCATGAGTCTCGAAGACCAGGCTAAACTTTTTACCCCCTATTTCCGCAGCGAAGACCCGCTCGCCAAATCGCAGCCCGGCACCGGATTGGGGCTGACCATTGTGCGCGGTATTGTGGAGCAGCATGGCGGGCATATCTGGGTGGAGAGCAGGCTGGGCGAAGGCACCGCCTTCCATTTCACCGTGCCTATCGCCACCGAAGCCCAGCTTGCCCAGACCGAAGTCTAAATACAAAAACGCCCGCATGGCTGCGGGCGTTTTAATTACCATACAGTCCGTGTTCTAGACGAGGACTGTTTCCAGATTCAATTCCGCCGCAATCTTGTCCTTCGGCTTATAACCGGTGACACGACCCACGGCCTCGCCACCCTTAAAGAGGATCAGGGTCGGAATGCCCATGACACCATACTGCATCAGCACATCCTGGTGTGCATCCGCATCCAGCTTGGCAACCCGCAGCTTACCCTCATACTGGTTGGCCAGTTCATCCACAATCGGCGCAATCATCTTGCAGGGGGTGCACCATTCCGCCCAGAAATCGACAAGTACGGGGGTTTCAGAGCCTAACACCTCATCCTGGAAATTGTCCTGCGTTGCTTCAAACGTCTTTTCACTCATTGTCCTCAAGCTCTCCTTGCTTTGACACCGATTTTTGCGCATGTTATCATCGACTCAACAGGTGCGCAATCACACAATTTCACGGATTTAACGTAAAATCGGAATGCTCCCTATGATTACTGACGACACCGAACTGCCAGAACTTACCCGGCGACAGGAAGAAATTCTGTCCCTGATTATCCAGTCCTATACTCATTCGCCCGAACCCGTGAGTTCCAAATATCTGGTCGAAGCGTACCAGCTTAACTTCAGCACGGCGACAGTGCGTAACGAGATGGCCGTGCTGGAGGAGAAGGGTTATGTCAAAGCGCCACATACCTCTGCCGGGCGTGTGCCCACCGAGGATGGTTATCGTTATTTCGTCAAGCGCCTGCTGACGATTACCGAACTGAGCGCGGGCGAACAAAACAGCATTACCCATAAGCTCCAGGCCTCACCGCTGGCCACTGAACAGTGGATGCGACTGGCGGCCACCGTCATGTCACGCACGGCCCGCTCTGCTGCGCTGGTGACACCGCCCATCGCTGAAATCAACCGCTTCAAGCACATGGAACTCATCGCCATCCAGGGCAGGCTGGTGCTGATGGTGCTGGTGCTGCACAGTGGCAATGTGCTGCAACAAATGCTGACCCTGAACGATCCTGTGCCGCAAAACACGCTGAGCGAAACTGCCCAGCGCATTAACCTGCTGTGCCAGAATCTCACGGCCAACGAAGTGCGGATGAAGGGGGTGCAGCTCCAACTGCTGGAACGCGATATGGCCGACCTCGCGGCGGAGATTATGGAGCGCGCAGATACCAACCAGGTGCGCCTTGTCTACCGTGATGGCCTTAGCGAAACCATCGCCGCTTTTCATGGCGGCCAGGGTGCGCAGCAGGTCGTGCGTGTTTTTGAGGAACGCGCCTTCCTCAACATGATCCTGAGCGAAGTACTCAACGCCCCGGATAACCGGGTGCAAATCTTTATCGCGGGCGAGGGCCGCTGGGAAGAACTAAAGCACCTGAGCATGGTCCTCAGCCGTTATGGCATCCCCGGCCAGGCCAGCGGCGCGGTGGGTGTGATCGGCCCCACCCATATCAATTACAACCGTGCTGTCAGCACTGTACGTTATGTTTCCAACTTAATGACTGATATGCTGAATGATCTCTACAGAGAAGGGGACGACACCCTGCCTGTACTGACCGAAGGTGACAGTGAGGAATAATCCGGGCATCCTGAGACACAACAGCCCGTCCTCCCACAGCAGGTTGTCACGCAAGGGACTGAAACCTACCCGCCGGCCTGTTGGGCAGACCCACAGAACCCATTACCAGGCAGATTATCTTCTTAGGGATAATTAACGCAGCAGCACGATTTGTTAACGAGATTCTATGAGAGGTGGTGTAAACTGCTACCTGATCTGATATGTTCACTTTGATTTAATTTGCCTGATATTTTAATTTGCCTGATATAAGGAAGATGCCTGTGAGCCAGGATAAAACCCGACCTTTCGACGACGCTGACAACCTTCAGGAAAGCACCGAGTCACAAACGCAAGATCAGCAGGCTGTCAACCAGAGCGCCGCCGACACCCACAAGCTGACCGAGTCACTGGCGGCAGCAGAGCGGCAGGCAAAGGAATATTTTGATGGCTGGCAGCGGGAGCGTGCTGACTTCGCTAATTATAAGCGCCGCATGGAGCGCGAAATCGGCGAGGTTAAAGAGGATACGCGCATGAAAACCCTTATGGCGCTGCTGCCTGTGATTGATGATTTTGAACTGGCAATTTCCAACCTGCCAGAAGACCTTAAAGGCCAGCCCTGGCTGGAAGGGGTCATGGCGATCCAGCGCAAATTCAACCGAATTCTGGATGAATACCAGATTGTCATCCTCGACCCCACTGGCGAACCCTTCGACCCCAGCCGGCATGAAGCCCTGGGGATGGACGCAGACAGTGAAGTCGAAAGTGGTCATGTCAGTCATACGCTGCAAAAAGGCTATGCCTATGGCGATAAAGTGCTGCGCCCGGCGCGGGTACGTGTCGCCGAGTAATGCACTTTACATTATCGACCTTGCCGCTCTTGCCGACGGCGTGACAGGCATTTATTCAGTAGGAGATAAAAGCTATTATGGGAAAAATCATCGGTATTGACCTGGGGACGACGAACTCGGTTGTCGCGGTGATGGAAGGCGGCACCCCTACCGTCATCCCGTCAGCCGAAGGCGGCAATCTTATTCCGTCCGTCGTCGCCCTCAACAACAAGACCGGGGAGCGGCTGGTGGGTAAGGTGGCGCGCAATCAGGCCGTCGTCAACCCGGATAACACTATTTTCTCGGTCAAGCGCTTTATGGGGCGCAAATTCAGTGATCCACAGGTACAGGAAACAGTCAAGCGCATCCCCTATAAAGTGAGCGCTGCGGCCAATGGCGACGTGCGGGTGCATATGGGCGAAAAGGAATACAGCCCGCCCGAAATTTCCGCGATGATCCTGCAGAAGATCAAAGCTGATGCCGAGGCTTACCTGGGCCAGCCGGTCACACAGGCCGTGATTACCGTTCCGGCCTACTTCAACGACGCGCAGCGTAATGCGACCAAAGATGCCGGACGCATCGCCGGGTTGGAAGTGCTGCGCATTATCAACGAACCCACTGCCTCCAGCCTGGCCTATGGCCTGGACAACCGCAAGAACGAAGTCATCGCAGTTTATGACCTGGGCGGCGGCACGTTTGATATTTCCATTCTGGAAGTAGGCGATGGTGTGTTCGAAGTTCGCAGCACCAACGGGGATACCTACCTGGGTGGCGACAACTTCGACGAGGCGATTATTGATTACCTCGCCAATGAATTTAAGAAGGAAAACGGTATTGACCTGCGCCAGGATCGGCAGGCGCTTCAGCGTCTGAAGGAAGGGGCGGAAAAAGCTAAAATTGAGCTTTCCACCACCCTCAGCACAGAGATCAATCTGCCGTTTGTCACCGCAGATGCCAGCGGCCCCAAGCATCTTAACATGACGATGACCCGTGCCAAGCTGGAAAGCCTGGTAGACAGCCTGATTCAGCGCTCTATCAAGCCCTGTGAGCAGGCGCTGAAAGACGCAGAGCTGAGCAAGGATGAAGTCAACACGGTCATTCTGGTCGGCGGTATGACCCGTATGCCGTCCGTACAGGAAGCGGTGAAGAAATTCTTCGGCAAAGAGCCGAATCGCAGCGTGAACCCTGACGAAGTGGTGGCGCTGGGTGCGGCTATCCAGGCTGGTGTGCTGGGCGGTGACGTGAAGGACATCCTGCTGCTGGATGTCACACCGCTGTCGCTGGGTGTGGAAACCCTGGGCGGCGTAGCAACCCCGATGATCGAGCGTAACACTACCATCCCGACCAAGAAGAGCCAGGTTTATTCCACCGCGGCTGACGGACAGACCCAGGTCGAGATTCATGTGGTACAGGGCGAGCGACCGATGGCCGCTGATAACAAGTCCCTGGGCAAATTCATCCTGGATGGTATTCCCCCTGCGCCGCGTGGCGTGCCCCAGGTCGAGGTCACGTTTGATATTGATGCCAACGGCATCCTCAACGTGAGCGCGGCGGACAAAGCCACAGGTCGTGAACAGAAGATCACCATTACGGCCAGCAGCGGCCTGTCGGAGAGCGAAATCGAGCGTATGGTCAAAGAGGCCGAAGCGCACGCCAGCGAAGATGCTCAACGCCGCGAAGCCGCCGAACTGCACAACAGGGCGGAAGGCACGATTTTCTCTGCCGAGAAGCTGCTGCGAGACTTTGATGAGAAGCTGCCGGAAGATGCCAAGACCGAAACCCGCGAGAAGATTGACGCGGTACGCAAGGCCCAGGAAAGCGCCGATGCTGCCCAGATCGAATCCACAATGGAGATGCTGGCGCAGCATATCCAGACACTCGGCGGGCGGATGTACGAGCAGGCCCCGGCAGCCGGCACGGATGGGGACAGCGGCGAAAACGTGGATGAGGCCAAAAAGAAAGGCCCCAATGATGAAGATGTGGTGGATGCCGAGTTTACCGAGGCTTAACCCCTGATTGAGAGATAAGTGTTGTACAGGGCAGATGTTTTTCGTCTGCCCTGTCTGTATTCCCCACCCGGTGTGAGTACAGGCAGATCGCAACCCTTTGCGCTTTCATTGTCCACTATAATTGATTTGAGACACGTAACAGGGAACGATGGAACACACCATGGCAAGAGATTATTACGAGGTACTACAGGTCGCGCGCGGTGCCAACAAAAGTGACATCAAGCAGGCTTTTCGTAAGCTGGCGCGTGAGTACCACCCGGATGTAAGCCAGCACGCCGACGCAGAGGCGCGCTTTAAAGAGATTAATGAGGCCTACGAAATCCTCTCTGACGACGAAAAACGCAGCCGTTATGATCGCTTTGGTCATGCCGGGGTGCAAAACAATGGCGGCGCAGGTGGCTTTAGCGGGGTCGGCTTTGAGGAGATCTTCGAGGAGTTTTTCAATAACTTCGGCGGCGCACGCGGGGCCGGCCGGGGGCGTACAGGCCCACGCCCCGGCGCAGATCGCAAGATTGATGTCACCATCACGTTTGAAGAGGCCATCTTCGGCGTGGAAAAAGACATCGAGCTTGACCGTATGGAGACCTGCGAAGTCTGTGAGGGCAACCGTGCCGAACCGGGCACATCCACCACCACCTGCCCACAGTGTAATGGCGCGGGTGAAGTGCGCCAGGTACAGCAGACTTTCCTCGGCTCGATGGTGCGCGTGGCATCCTGCCCGCGCTGCAACGGACGCGGCGAAATTATCCAGACCCCGTGCCGCAACTGCCGGGGCGAAGGCCGGGTACGCAAGCACGCTATCCTCTCGGTGCAGATTCCCGCCGGGGTGCGCGAGGGGCTGCAAATCCAGGTGCGCGGCGAAGGCGACACGGGCGAGGCAGGCGCGCCCAAAGGCAACCTGTATGTCGTCATTCACGTCAAAGAGCATGAGTTCTTCAAAGTCCGCAATAACGACATTATCCTGGATATTAACCTGAATGTCGCGCAGGCCGCCCTGGGCGATAAGATCATCGTGCCGACTGTCGATGGCGAGGTGGAACTGTCCGTCCCCGCAGGGACGCAAACGGGTAAGGTCTTCCGGCTGCGTGGCAAGGGCGTACCCCGTCTGCGCAGTGATGGCTCAAACTCTGGCCGGGGTGATGAACTGGTGTATGTCCAGGTAACGGTGCCAGCCCATCTCACTGACGAGCAGCGCCATCTGTTCGAGCAGCTCGCGCAGACCTTTGGCAGTAATGTCCACCCGCAGCAGCAGCAGCAGGAACGAGGCTTCTTTGACCGGGTGATGGACTTTTTCGCAGGGGAGCAGAATTGAGCGCCTGGATTGAGGTGGCATTAAGCGTAGACGGCGAGGCTGCCGAGGCCGTCACGGAGCTGTTGCAACGCTTCGGGCATCAGGGCGTGGCAGTGGAGCAGGAAGGGATTCCGCCGGATAAGCTGGACGAAGACCAGATCCCCCCGCCGGAGCACCTCACAGTGCGCGCCTACTTCCCCGACGACGAGCGCGCCAACGAAACCAAGCTCCAGCTTGAAACCGCGCTGGGGCACATGAGCCTGATGTACCCCATGCCCACCCCGGTTTACCGCCTCGTGGCGGATGAAGACTGGGCCGAAGCGTGGAAAATCCATTATCATCCCATTCGCATCGGACAGCGTTTATTCATCCGCCCGCGCTGGGTAGAGATGGAAACCGCGCCGGGCGATCTGGTCATTTCGCTCGATCCTGGCATGGCTTTTGGCACAGGCACCCACCCCACCACACAGCTTTGCCTGGAAGGGTTGGAGGCGCTGGTGCAGCCCGGCATCAGCGCGCTTGATCTCGGCTGTGGGTCGGGCATCCTCTCGATTGCCGCGGCGCTGCTGGGCGCACGGCAGGTGCTGGCGCTGGATATTGACCCTATCGCCGTCCAGGCCACGCAGGAAAATGCGGCGGAAAACGGCGTTGCCACGCAGGTTATCACACAGCAAGGCAGCCTGGAAACTATACTTGGCTCTGCCCGTCGTTTTGATCTGGTGGTGGTGAACATCCTGGCGCGGACGATTATCCAGATGTGCGATCAGCATCTTGGTGAGGTGATTCGCCCCGGTGGACTGGGCATTTTCAGCGGCATTATCGCAGATCAGGCGGACGATGTCGAAGCCGCGCTGCGCAAAACCGGGCTTGAACCCTATACACGCCGCCAGCAGGGGGATTGGGTTGCCATTGAGGCCCGCCGCCTGCATTAAGCCTGTTCGGGCGCTGTGACAGAGCGCTGCTGATCTATAGCGATCCACATGATTTTTTCCACTCAGAAACTGAAGCATAAAGCACAACAACTCGGCTTTAATCTGGCGGGCATTACGCCCGCTGTGCCCTCGCCTACACTGGCGGCTTACTTCCGCTGGATCGAGGCCGGGATGCATGGCACGATGGGTTATCTGGCGCGACCAGACCGCCAGGTGCGCCGCCGTGACCTGAATGTGATCCTGCCCGGTGTGCAGGCGCTGGTGATCGTCGGGCTGGATTACCGCACCGCCACTATCCCGCAGCATGTGCTGACGGACCCTTCACGGGGGCGTATCGCATCCTATGCCTGGGGGCTGGATTATCACGACCTGATGACCCCGCGCCTGGAGGCGCTGGCAAGCTGGATGCAGGACCAAAGCGGGCAGGTCATCCCGCAGCGGGCTTATGTCGATACCGGAGCGATTTTAGAGCGCAGTCACGCGCAGCAGGCCGGGCTGGGCTTTACAGGCAAAAACACGATGCTCATTCATCCACGCCGGGGCAGCGATTTCTTCATTGGCGAAATCCTCACCGGGCTGGAATTTGACGCATACGACAGGCCGCAGCGCGCGACGATGTGCGGAAGCTGTACCCGCTGTCTGAGCGCCTGCCCCACCGATGCCTTCCCACAGCCGCATGTGCTGAATGCACGCCGCTGCATCAGCTATCTGACGATTGAACACAAGGGCTGGATCGCGCGCGAACTGCGCCCGCTGATGGGCAACTGGGTGTTCGGCTGCGACATCTGCCAGGAGGTGTGCCCATTTCAGCGCTTCGCCCCACTGACGCAGGAACGCGATTTTTTCCCCGCGAATACTGACCGCGCCGCGCCGCCCCTGCTCGACCTGCTGGCGCTGGATGACGCTGGCTTTCAGGCGCGTTTTCATGGGACACCCATCTATCGCATCAGGCGTGAGCGGCTGGTGCGCAACGCCTGCATCGCCGCTGGTAACTGGGGCGACCCTGCCGCGCTGCCCCTGCTGGAACATCTGCTGCATGATGCCAGTCCACTGGTACGTGGTCACGCGGCCTGGGCGCTGTGGCACAGCGCAGGCGAAAGTGTAAATCTGCTCCTGCATCAACATCTGGCGGTAGAAAGCGACCCGCAGGTGCAGCACGAAATCCGGGTGTTTACTGCGGGCTGAGCAGCAGTTCTTGAATCACCATCTCCAAAACGCTGGTTTCCACCAGCCCCAATGTGCGGAAGACTTCCTGAGCCTGTGCGTTATAGATCACATAACCGGGATGCCCGCGCAGGCCAGCCTGCATAAAGGCGCGTTCGCCCGCGCCGCCATCCAGCGCGTTAAGGGAATGAAAAGCGATCTGGTCGCTATAGACTGCCTCAAGCCTGTGCACGACAGGCAGCATTTGCGCTCAGGGCGGTCAGTTGTCGGTGTAGAAAAAGAGAAAGGTCGGCCTGCCCTCGGCCAGCGGGAGGCTCGCGCTCGGCGCAGAAGCACCCGCGCAAGCCGCCAGCCCGATACTCACCAGCAGCAGTAAGCCTAACAGCCTCATACCCGGCACTCCTCATGCACAATGTAAGGTTCGGTCTGGTAAGAACGATAGATCACCTGTCCCTCAAACTGGAGCATGTCGCGCATCCGGTCATGAATGGCCGGGTGGGTAATGCGCGCCAGCACCGCCTCGCGCGCCACCCATTCGACCTCTAGCGATTCCGGGCTGGTCTGCAACTCGCCCGCCGTGTAAACTGCCAGAAAGCCAAACATCACAATCGGCAGGGTGCGCGGCGGCCTGATGTTGGAATACACGCCCACCAGTGCGCCAGGTTCGATCTCGACACCGCTTTCTTCGCGGATTTCCCGTCGCAGCGCTGCGAGGAGTGTTTCGCCCTCCTCCACCTGCCCACCAGGAAATTCCCAGCCCCGGCGCGGGCTGCGCACCAGCAGCGCCTGTTCCTGTGCATTAATAACCAGTGCCGAAACCGCCACGATATGCCGGGGAATCATTCCGTTTCGCCTTCGGGTGCATCCAGCGGGTAAACAGGCAGGCCAGACTCCTCACGGGCGGTAATGAGATTCTGTGTGACTTCGGCCTGATAGGCGCGCTGCTCATCTGTCCACCACAAACGGATGTACTCCAGCAGCCCGAAAATCTCATCATCGCTGAGCATCAGGTCATAGGCAATCATGGGATACTGCGTCAGCGGGTTCTGAATGCCGTACTTGATCGCCGCGAACAGCACCGGGTCGGCATAATGCCAGGTTGTGCCTGTTGCGTCATGCGGCGGGACGAGTTTCATGCCCAGGCGGGCAGTTTCGCCCGGCGCGCTCACTGCCTGTCCGCCACCCTGGTAGCCATGACAATGCGCGCATAAGACCTGATACTGCGTTTCGGCCTGCTGCAAGCGCGGGTCTTCAAAGGTGGTGGTCGGCAGGTCGTCCGGGTCGATCAGGCTGATCGAATTCGGGTCGATTGCCAGTGTGGGAGTCGGCACCTGCCGCGCCGCCGAGGCCGGTGTACAGGCCGCCAGCAGCAGCATGAAACCTGTGAAGATAAACTTCACTGCCATTCACCCTGTAAAAAGACCGGATTCGTCACCGCCAGCAGGTCGCCATCGCTGCCGCGCAGTTCTGCCGTATACCAGCGCGCCTGATCGTCCGTGATATGCCAGCGCTGCTCACCGCTGGCATTTGCGGGCAGCTCAGCCAGCCTATTTCCACCGCCGATCAGGTGCAACCATGTACCGGATGGGACATCCTTCCAGCGGGCGCAGATTTCCGCTTCGGATACCTCCAGCACATCGCCCATCATCGCCTGTTGACCCTCGGCAGCCCGCCCGCTGAGTTCCAGTTCTGGCCCCACGCTCAGATACAGATGCCCGGCCTTAATCGCGGCCAGCAGCGCTTTTTCGCTCAACTCAGCGGCGTAGACCACATTAAACCCGGCCACAACATCCGCCGGGGCAGGGCCATGCGCGTCTGTGCCCGATGTCGCCACCATGCGATAACCTTCGTTCAGCCAGCGATACCATAAGGCCAGACCACGCTCATTCTGGTCATGCGGATTCTGCCAGCGCCCCCCATTCCAGATTTCGACCAACCGCGCGGTGCCGGGCATCATCTCCACATACTGCCAGTCACAGCCTGTACACGCCGGGTCGCCCACGGACATAGGATGCGCGATGATGAACAGGCCGCCCGCCGCCTTGACTTCAGCGGCGATCTGCGGCATGGTGCGCGCGCCGGGCTGTACACGCCAGTCTAGCCAGCGCCGTATCCCCAGCGCCACCGCGTGACCGTAATAGGTCGTCAGTTCCATGCCGCCCATCGTCAGCAGATCATCGCGGCTCAGGCTGTCCATCTGTGGCAGTGGTGACACCGTGTTATGATCGGTCAGCGTGACAAAATCCAGCCCTTTGGCGCGCGCCGCCGCCACCAGATCGGGGACATCCCAACTGCCATCAGAATGCAGGGTGTGGGCGTGCAGATCACCTCGATACCAGCCCGCGCCACGAGAGGCAGTTGTCCCCTGTGCCCAGACCTGCGCGCTGCTCACCGCCGGGTCAAACGAAACCCTTGCTTCAAGCTGATAGGTGAGCGTTTCGCCCGGCAGCACCATATGCGTATCCACGACTACCGACCACTCACCCGGCTGAAGCGCACCGGGCAGGTAACCCGGCGCGGCCTCCACTGCGCTGAGTGTGATCACATTCTCATGGCGGTTGTGTCCTGCACCGCGCGCGCCCTGTGGATCGAACAGGCTCAGGCTGAGCAGGTTTTTCCCGCGCTGGCCGGGCACCTGCCGCGGGCTGTAATGCAGTCCAATATCCAGGCGGGTCGCCCCGGCAGGCATAGTAAACGGATGCGCGATGTGTTTCTTGGCATCCTGATGGGTCAGGGTGGCTTCAATGCTGAGCAGTTGCATCGTGAGTATCCGGTTGTTTGTGCTAAAGATCAAATCATCGGTTCAGGTCTCGCGCAGATGGCGCGCTGATCTCGACCGACTCGCCATGCTTTGAGATGTTAAATTCTACCGAGGCGCTGGTGTCCAGGTCAAAATCTGGTCCGTTTTCCATACCCGCGCTCAGGTAAGGGATCATGGTTCGTCCCTCGCTGATGCCCCGGTAAATCAGGCCGTCGTCCGCGCCAATCCACAAACGATAATTCAGTTGCAGTTCACTCTCCGCCATCAGACTGGCCACCTCAAAAATCTGTCTCAGTTGGTTACCCGATGCACCCGGAGACTGTCGCAGCAGCACCAGCAGCGCGTCCATTTCAATCGCAAAAACACGCATCGCCATGCCATCCATAACTTCCGGCTCCAACTCGGTCACATCAGTCATCACGTCAGCATCGAGGAATAAACCCAGCGGCAGACGATAACTCAACTGGTTCTCAATGGCCGTCTGCATGATGCCCTCAAACTGCGCGATCAGATCATCATAATGCCACCAGCCCCCCGCGACTCCTAACTGTGCCTCGTAAGGGGTGCCTTCGAGCATGAGGTTGATGTAAAGGTCATCGCCAATCTGTCGCTGCTCGACGACAAAGAAGGGGGACGACTCCGCTTCTTCCATGCTTTCCCCACCCGCCCGGCTGATAACCACACGATAATCGCCATTGGGCGCGACTTCACCCTGCTCCTCTAAAATCGCATAATTGTCATATTGTTCATCAGCCCTGATATAAGTGGTTGAAATGAGCACCTCATGGGTGAACTGATAGCCTAACTCTGCCAGACGATCAAAGGCTTCCAGGACAAATTCGCGCGGGTCGTCGGGTTGGGCGGCAAGCGGCAGCGTAAACATGAGGGCAAGCGTAAGCATCAACATGCTGCGGCACAGGACTTTAAACATCTCAGCTCCTTATGGTCAATGGACATGCCTTTTATACATCTGACAAATCACATTACGCAAGAGCCTTTGTGCCTGTTACACCAGCCTGTCAGGGTTTGAGGTAGATGGGATTGGTCAGCGCACGTACTTCGGCGGTATCGCCCTCCCCGGTGACCAACTGCGCCCGCACATACGAGCTACCCTGAACATCGACCGTCATATCCAGCGCCAGCGAATGGCTTTCGACGGCCTGCTGGTAGACACAGCCGCGCGCGGTGTGCAGTTGCAGCAGCGCCCCCGCCCCACCCGACACATTGACCGTCACCCGCAGGCAGTCCGCCAGCGGGTACGGCACCGTATCTCCCATCATGGCGCTGCCGGCATGGAGCATCAGCCGGGGCCCGGTGGGGCTTTCGGAGAGAAAAACATGACCAGCGCGCAGCGCTTCCAGCAGACGTGCGGCCGTCGGGTCACCTTCGCAGTAAATCCAGGTGGTGGGCTGCCCCAACCGGGCGAGATGCTCACGGTGCAGGAAATGCGAGTCGCTGCCGCCCACCGCTGTATAGCGTTTCCCCTGGCGCAGGCGTGCCTCCCAGTATTCCAGCGCGATGTGATTAAACAATCGCCACGGGCCGTTCCAGACTTCAATGCAGTTGAAGTTTTCCACCTGTTCATACACCCACTCTGGCCCATAGGGGCGCGGGTGATTGCACGAAACGACATCACCCCGTTGGGCGGCTTCGGTCACAGCCTGCGCCATGCGGTCTTCATCGAGAATGCGAAAGTCAATCCAGCCATGATCGCCCCAGACGTTCCAGTGGCCTTTATAGGTAGTCACCTCAAAGCCAGGAATCAGAATGAGGGAAGTCTTGAGCGTATTGAGCCGCGCCAGATGCGAGAGTACGTTATGATCGGTGATCGCCAAAAAATTCAGCCCCAGCGACTCCGCCAGCCGCACCACTTCCAACGGGTCACTGTCCCCATCGCTGTGATAGGTGTGGCAGTGCAGTTCGCCACGATACCAGCCATTGGGCTGGCGCGGGCCGAGCACGGGACGCAGCGGTAGCAGCGCCGGAAACTGCGCCGTCTGCTCCCCGCCCGGTGTCAGCGTGATCTCCACCTGATAATGGCAACCCTGCGGCGCAACTTTGTATAAACCCAGGCAAATATGCCAGATGCCCGCCTGGAGCAGCCCTGGCAGATAACCGGGTGTGGCCTCGTCCTGCCCGATGAAAAACTCCCGCCGTGCGCTGCCACTCCACCCGCGAAAGCCTGTGGTCATAAAGGCTGTGCCGCGCGGATCAAAAATACCGATATCGACAGTATTGCCGTCCGTCAGGCGCGGGTCGGAGCCTACCGCATCGCTGTAGTCATAACGTACATCAATACGCGCGATGCCCTCTGGCACTTCAAATGGCAGGTGCAGATAGCTGAGTGTCTGCCCGTGTTCGGCCTGCCCGGTGAGCTGCTGCACAATCGGCTGGCTCATGCAATAACTTCACCCTCCGCATCATAGAAAAACGCACGGGAGAAATCCGGCACCAGCCAGAGCTGCTCCGGCAGTACCAACACCTCGTCGCCAAACAGCCGCACCGATACCAGATGTTCGCCCACCCGCACCAGCACCAGTGTTTCACTGCCCAGGGGTTGAATCACGTATAATTCGCCGCGCAGACTGTCCGGCACAGGTGTGGTTTCGATGCGAATATGCTCTGGACGCACACCCAGCGTCAGCGTCGCGCCGCTGTGCTGGCCGAAGGGCGCGTTAAACAGCGCCGCCCCCACCGCAAATTCCCCGGCGACCACGACCTGATTCGCCGCTTCATCCACGCGGGCCGGCAGCAGATTCATGGGCGGATTGCCGATGAACGAGGCCACGAATGTATTGGCCGGGCGGCGGTAAACTTCCAGCGGTGTCCCCGCCTGCATGATACGCCCGGCGTTCATAATCACGATACGATCCGCCAGCGCCATCGCCTCCGACTGGTCATGCGTCACATAGACCCCGGTTACGGCCATATCACGCTGCAAATATTTGAGGAAGGCACGCGCTTCCAGCCGCAGCTTGGCATCCAGGTTGCTCAACGGCTCATCGAACAGGAACACCTGGGCCTGATGCACCACCGCTCGCGCCAGCGCCGTGCGCTGCTGCTGCCCGCCGGAAAGCTGCCCCGGACGGCGTTCCAGCAGTTCCCCGATCTGGAGGCTGGTGGCGACTTCACGCACACGGGCGCTGCGGGTCGTCTGGGCGATGCCGCGCACCTTCAGCGGGTAGCCGATATTGTCATCAATCGACATATGAGGGTACAGCGCATAATCCTGAAAGACCATCGCCACATCCCGGTCACGCGGCGGCAGCATGGTCACATCGCGCTCGCCAATGTGAATGGTGCCAGAATCCGGCGCTTCCAGCCCGCAGATCATACGCAGTGTGGTCGTCTTGCCACAGCCAGACGGCCCCAGCAGCGCCACAAATTCACCATCGGCAATCTCCAGATGAATGCCCGCCACCGCCTGCACACCGCCGAAGGTCTTGCGCAGGTCGTTCAGTTTTACAGAAGCCATAAGATCATCATGCCTTATTGTTTAATGCCGCCGAAGAAACGGAAGCCATAACGCCAGTTAATCAGCAGGTAAAGCAGCAGCACAGGCAGCGTATACAGGATCGCATATGCGGCCACCAAGGTGATCTGCGGCGTACCCTCTTCGTCGAAGAACCGATAAAATGTGACCGCCGCGGGCAGCAGATTCGGGTCGCGCAGCAGGATAAACGGTGTCAGGAACGCCCCCCACGCATTCACCAGTACCCAGATGCCCACCACCATCAGGCCGGGGCGCAGCATGGGGAAGGTCACATCACGGAAGATCTGCAAGGGGGAAGCCCCCGCCACCATCGCCGCTTCTTCATAGGAACGCGGCACACCTTCCACAAAATCCTGCATGATGAAAATCGCGGAGGGCAGCATCCCGCCAACCATCGTCAGGATCACCCCCAGGTGCGTGTTAATCAGCCCCAGGTCAAACACCAGCCGGAAGATCGGCACCATACTGGCCGTGCCCGTGACCACTGAGGAGAACAGGATGAGGACATAGGTCCATAACTGACGACCGGGCAGATTGCTGCGTGACAGGCCGTAAGCTGCCAGCGCCGCGATGAGCGTGGTGCCGACCATCGTCCCCACGCCGATAATCGTGCTGTTCTGGAGCAGGCCACGCATTGCCAGATCATTCGACAGCACCTCGCGGAAGTTATTGAGCGAGGGCGCGGGCGGCAGCGTGACAGAAAGCGTCGCACGGTCATTAAACGGCGCGAAGATGAACCACAACAGCGGCAGCACGAAAAACAACCCGGCCAGCGTGACCGGGACATAAAACAACAGCGGTCTTGCCCGTTCCATCAGTGCGCCCTCCTGCGAGCAAGCATCAGGTACACCCCGGCCATCAACAGATTAATGATCATGACGACCATCGCCACCGCACTGCCCCGCCCAAACTCGAAGAAGCGCAGGCCAATACGATAGGTATAGATCGAAATGACATCGGTCTGGAAGATTGGCCCGCCACCTGTCAGCAGGAAGGGTGTAAATGTATTGAACGTCCACAACGTAATCAGCAGCAGGTCGGTGATAATGTATGGGGTAAGCTGTGGCAGCAGAATATCACGCATCTTCTGCCAGCCGCTCGCGCCGATGACATCGGCTGTTTCAAGCTGCGACGGTGGAATCGAAGCCAGCGCCGACGAAAACAGCAGCATTGAGAAGGCCGCGCCACGCCAGGTATTAAACAGGATGATGCTGAGCATGGGGTAATCGAACAGCCAGTCCACCCCCCTCAGCCCCAGGCCGTTCAGCACCGCGTTGAGCGTTCCGGTCGGGTCGAGATAGGCAAACCAGGCGAAGGCCACCACCACATCAGGGATGATCCAGGCCGCAATCGCCAGCGTGTAGACTGTCTCGCGCACGAAACCCTTACGCCGGTGGAACAGCACCGCCAGCCCCAGCCCCAGCCCGGCCTGTCCGATCAGTGCGGAGCCGATGACAAACTGGGCGGTCAGCAGCAGGCTGTGCCCCATCTCACCACGCCGCATCCAGCGGTCTACGTTAAACAACTGCTGATAATTATCCAGCCCGACATACTGTGGATTGGTCGCCGCCGCGCCCACCAGGGTCTGGTTGGTAAAGCTCATAAAGAAGATCGAAAAGAATGGGTAAATCAAAAAGACCGCGACAAAACAGAACGCGGGCAGCAGAAACAGCAGCCCCAGAGGCCGTGAAAGCAGTGAGTTTCGCATAGGTTCAGGTATTCCAGAAGACAGCGCCCGGCCAGCACTTACTGACCGGGCGACCTGTTTAAGTCAGGCTATTCGGTATAACGGATCACGTTTTCTTCACCCACGATGGCAGTGACAGCTTCATCATAGGCTTCCAATGCTTCTTCCGGTGACATCTCGCCAGATACCACGCGCTCCGTCATTAACTGTGCCTCTGCCGAGACACGGTTGTATTCCGGCAGTTGCGGGCGAATAGTCGTCAGCGGCAGCACCTGCTGCGCAATGCGGCTCATCGTCTCATCACCTGTGACGGGCACATCCGTGCGGGCGCGAATGCGCGGCTGAAGCTCCTGCAACGATTCCAGCGCTTCCACGCTGAACATAAATGTCAGCAGTTCCCAGGCTTCCTCCGGGTGGGCAGTATTGGGGTTCAGCACGAAGCCCGTGCCGCCAGAGATGGTCACGAAGTCCTGACCATTAAAACCTTCGCCCGGCTCGATGGCGGGCATCAGCGCGAACTTAACAATTTCATCGCGGTTTTCCAGCGCGAAGTTGCCCGTCTCAGGGGCGAGCGGGCCGCGCCAGAAGAAGTCGCCTTCTACCAGCATGGCGACTGTGCCATTAGAGAAATCCTCAAATGACTGGTCACGCCCGTTCTGTGTGAGCTGGTAACGCGCGCTGCCCAGCTCCTCGGTTACATAGATCGTTTCGTACAGCCGCAGGGTCTCCAGAATCGCCGGGCTGTTGGCAATCCATTTCCCCTCATCAAAGTCATAGATGTGATGTCCTGCACCCAACAACGCCATCAGATAGCCCTGCATGGTGGTGGCCTCACCCATGGACGTGCCAGCGTTCAGTTGCAGCGGGGTGACACCTTCCAGGTTGTCTCTCACCATGCGCGCCGCATCCAGCAGTTCCGCCCAGCTTGTGGGCTGCCAGTCGGCAGGCAGGCCCGCCTGTTCCAGCAGGTCAGCCCGATACCAGATCACACGGGCATCCGTCCCACGCGCAATGCCGAACAGGTCGCCATTAAAGCCCATGATGTTCTTCAGGCCTTCCGGGGTCACATCCCAGCCGTCCCATTCCAGGGCGCTCTCGCCCACGGTCTCAGTCAGTGGGCGCAGCAAGCCACCCTCGACAAATTCCGGCAGCCAGAAACCGTCAAAGCCCAGGATATCCGCACCCTGTCCCACACCCAGGTCAAGGACATACTGCTGGCGCAGGTCTTCGCCGCTGTTACCGACGAACTCAATGTTGGTCACGGTGACATTTTTACCCTCTTCGGCCATCTGTGCTTCAAAAGCAGGCTTCACATACTCGTTAAGCCATTGCAATTCCACACCACCAGAGACCCCGCCAATCGTGAGTTCGATGGCCTCATCCTGTGCCGCCACCGCGCCCACCATCAGCGTCGCCAGCATCACAAAAACCACAATACGAAGAAAATGTTTCATAGTAACCTCCTGAATGATCTTCACAAATTTTCTTACTGGCTGGCGGGACGCGCGTACCTGCCAGCCCAAATAGTTGCAACCCTCTTAAGAAAAATAAATCTGTTTCTTTATTCCGGTGGGGGCGCTGTCGACTCACGCACAACCAGCCGGGTAGGCACCAGCGTCATAATACTGTCACTTGGCTCTCCTTCGAGCAGGATCAGCAGGCGGCGGGCGGCCTCAGCCCCGATCATCAGTGCATTCTGCGCCACAGTCGTCAGCGGCGGTGTCTGGTACTGGGCGATATCCAGATCATCAAAACCCACCACCGACACCTCCTCCGGGTTACGCAGCCCGGCCAGCGCAATCGCCCGCTGGACTTTGATGGCGATCCAGTCGTTCACAGCGAAAATCGCAGTAGGGCGCTGTTCCGATCTCAGGAAATCGGCCAGCGGCAGAATCTCATTTTCGTCCTGTTGCAAATAGGCTTCGTAAGAACTCATTTCCCGATTACTGCCCACCAGGAAAGGCATCGCTGGCTCGATGTCAATGCGGCGCAGCGCATCCTGGTACGCCCGGTAACGCTCCGCCACCGATTGCAAATCCAGATGCGGACGTGCCACGAACAAGATGCGGCGGTGCCCCAGCTCGATCAGATGCTGCATGGCCTTCATACCGCCTTCGTAGTTGTGGCTGGTCACACAGGGCAGATCCACCCCGGCCACCGGGCGATCCATCAGCACCATTGGCAGCTTACTGGCGGCTGCGGTCAGGATGCGGGCTGCCATACCCCCGCGTGAGGGCACAAGGATACAGCCACTAGCCTCATCGGCAATCAGGGCCTGGAGCAAGCGGTTTTCTTCGTCGATCCTGCGGTCAGTGCTGGCGAACTGGACACGAAAGCCCTGCTGCCGCAGCACACGCTCTGCCCCGCTGAGCATCTGCACGGCAAAAGCTCCACGGTACTCCGGGATAAAAAACCCGACTGTCCCACGTGAGTTCAGCGAGGGAAGGTCAGTGTTATCCGCCACAAACGTGCCCTTACCCGTCACGCGGTAGATCAAGCCTTCGTCCTGGGCAGCCTGCCATGCGCGCTGGATCGTCGCGCGGCTGACCTTCAGTGCTTCGACCAATTCCCATTCTCCCGGCAGGCGGTCATTGGGCTTCAGCACGCCGCTTTTAATCTTGTGTCGCAGCTCATCCAACAGTTGTAAATGCAGCGGCAGCGAACTATCCCTTGAAAGTTTCACATTAAACATGTCTTAACCTGTTCGGACAAGTGGAGTATAGCACTATCTACTTTAAGTGTCGAATATACCGAAGTTAAGCATGAGTTAAAAGCAGAAATACGCAAATTTCATCAGGAGCAGGGCCGCACAACGCGACAAAACGACGCAGAGCGCCTGGAATTCCCCCTGTTCAGGCCACATTCAGGCAGGCTGCTGCTGCCGTAAGTCTGAATTTATGTCTGAGGCTGAGCATCACAGCCGCCACACCGAGCATGACTGTGCCTGTCAGGACAAAGATAAGGGATGCCATATGTCTCTACGCGGGAGGTATCCAGGGGTTTTGGCGTGGCAGCCAGCGGGGAACATGCCGGGCATATTCTTCATACTGCGCGCCGAAGCGCTGACGCAGGCCGGGTTCTTCTGAAAGCGGGATATAGAGCATGTTCACCACCATGAACCCAAGTGCCCACAGGAGCACCGGCGGTGAGCCGAATAGCACCGCTTCCCCCAGCAGCACCCCTATCACGCCGCTGATCATCGGGTTGCGCACATAACGATAGACCCCTGTGACCACGAGGCGCTGTGTCGGATCCCACGGCGCGAGTGTCCCCTGCCCCACAGTCATAAACAATCGGACTGTTGCGCCGCCCAGCACCAGCCCGCCAGCGATCAGACCCATCCCCAGAATAACGGGCACAGCCTGAAGCAGCGCGGGTAAGCCCCAGCCAGGATTAAAGGTTCCTGTCAGCGTGACCAGCAGCAGCGGCATCAAAAATCCCATCACGAAGGGCAAAATCAGCACCGCCGCTAAATGCCGCCAGAGGCCAGCTTTCTTCACTGCATCCCTTCCTTAATCTGCGTCTGTGATTTCACTCAACAGCGCCTCCAGGCGATCCACACGCTGCTCGTAAGTGTGATGTCTGTAGACGTGTTCGCGCCCGCGCTGCGCGATGGCGCTGCGCTCATCTTCATGTTGCAGATAATAGCCCACCTTCGCCCGCAAGTCATCGCTGTCGTGGTAGGTGAGGATGTTTTCGCCGGGCGTAAACCACTGATGCACCCCCGGCAGGTCATCGGTCAGTTGCAGCACACCCACCCCCGCCGCCTCAAACAGGCGCATATTACCCCCATAACGCATGAAATTGCCGTTAGCGTTAATGGTAATCCTGGCCGCGCTCAGCACCCGCAGCATCGATTCGCCCAACGCCGCCCCGCGCAGGTAGGGTTGCAGTGTGGAGGGCACATCATGTACGCTCCAGATGCCCAGGTCAAAATCTCGCAGCGCGGCTAAGGCCTGCGTCCGCTGGCTGTAAAGCTTGTCTGGCAGCAGAGTTCCCACAAATGCGACATCACAGCCATAAGTCTTGCGTTCTTCCGGCGTGAGCGTGTAGGGACGATGAAAGTCGGGGTCGGCGGCGGCCAGCGGCAGGCACTCCATCCGCGCCGCACCCAGTTCCAGCCATTGGATGCCATGATAATAATCGTTGACCAGCACCAGATCATAAAGCGGCGCGGCGGCACGCTCGATAGGGCGCGAAAAGACAATGGGCGAGGTGCCGCTGGCGTAAATCAGCTTACAGCCAGTGGCCTGTTTAATGGCATCCAGCGTTTCCGGGTAAATGACTGTGTTGTCCCCCACCAGCCACAGCACATCGGGCTGGAAGGCGCGTGCCTGTTCCAGTAAGCGCTGGTTGCGGTGGCGATATTCCAGATTGACCTGCGGCGGGATGCGCTGCGCCAGGGCAGCCAGCACTTTGCCCGGCGTAATACCCTGTGTCTGATGGTGGGTTTGGAGGCTTTTGCCGTGAGTGGACAGGTTACGATAAAAAATCGCCAGTTCGTAGCCGCGTTTTCGCAGCGCCCGCTCCCAGAAGTGCTGTAAAACACTGGGCGGGAACAGGGGTAACGGCTGGCCGGGAGGGGTCGCGTCCTGCGCAGCCTGAAGCTGCTGCGGGTGATGCAGCGAGGCCACAAACAAAATTCTGGGCATGGTTAATCTTCTTCGGGGGCTTCGACCAGAATACAGGCCGCGACATTATGACCGATCACCCGCTCCGTATCATCCAGCCACACGGTCAGCGGGCCATCAAAAGGATCACGCGCCAGTACCTCTACCTGTGTCGCCAGCTTAAAATTGCGGTCAAGGATATGCTGAAGCATCTCCGGGTTGGTGGCTTTGATACGTGAAACTACCGCCGAGGTATGCAGCGGCCATTCCGTCAGCGGGGAAAGCTCGCGCCGGGTAATCGTGCCGTCTGCGCCGGGGATCGGGTCGCCGTGGGGGTCTATAAGTGGGTGGTCAAGCTTCTGCGCCAGCGCGTCAATAAAACGATCCGAAACGGCATGTTCCAGGTGTTCGGCCTCGTCATGCACCTCGCTCAGCTCGTAACCCAGCTCGGCCACCAGATACAACTCGATCAGGCGGTGGCGGCGTATAATCTGCAACGCGAGCTGCTCCCCCTCCGGTGTGAGGACAACGCCCCGGTATTTCTGATAATCGACCAGATTGGCTTCTTCCAGCCGCTGTGCCATGTCGGTCACGGAGGGAGCCTGAATACTGAGCGCTTCCGCCAGGGCATTGGTGGAGGCCCGTTCCATCTGCTGCTGTAGGCTGTACACCGTTTTCAGAAAATTCTGCACAGAGGTGGATTTGAGCAGCGTGTCCTGCTGTTCGCTCATGAGCGGCCTTTTTGTGACTTTTAATCGCCTCAATCATAGCACAAATCTGCGGCCAAACGTAACCTCATCCCCGGTATTCCGCAGGCATGGAAATTGTGTAAAAGCCCGGTCGGCCACAGACAAGAAAGCACGCAATATCAGGATTTTAGGGTATAGTTTATCGAGAGGCCAGGACCGGGTGCTTGCGCCTGATGGCAGCCTGGAAGCCCCGAAGAAGCTGTTAGAGCGCTGCCCGGTTTAAAACAAGAGGAAAGACAGATGATCGAAGCTGCACAGAGCGTGAATCTTATCCAACTCGGCCAGCGCGCGAAGGTCGCCAGCATCGAGCTGGCGCGCGCCACTACGCACCAGAAGAACAGCGCGCTGTGGGCGATTGCCGACGCGCTGGAAGCTCACCGTGAGGCGATCCTGGAAGTCAACCGGCTCGATATTGAAGACGCGAAAGCCGCTGGCACCAGTCCCCATTACATTAAAGACCGCCTTGACCTGGAAAAGCGCATGGATGGCATCATCGCCGATGTGCGCAAAGTGGCCGTCCTGCCCGACCCGGTGGGCAAAGCCTTCGACGCACACACGCTGGATAACGGCCTGCGCGTGAGTAAGCGCCGGACTCCGCTGGGGGTGCTGGGCGTGATCTATGAAGCGCGGCCCCAGGTCACGGTGGATGTCGCCGCGCTGGCGCTCAAGAGCGGGAATGCGGTCATCCTGCGCGGTGGCAGCGAGGTGCTGCGCAGCAACATGGAACTGGTGCGTGTGTTAAAAAATGCACTGACTGCCGCCGGGCTGCCTGCCGATGCGTTCCAGTATATCGAAAGCACAGACCGCATATATGTAGGCGAGATGCTGCGCCTGCACCAGTACATTGACCTGATTATCCCGCGCGGTGGCAATGCCCTTCATACATTCTGCCGCGAGAACAGCACGATCCCGGTCATCACCGGAGGCATTGGTGTCTGTCATCTGTATGTGGATGCTACAGCCAGGCTGGACGAAGCGCTGGCGATTATCCACAATGCCAAGACACAGCGCCCGGCAGTCTGTAATGCGCTGGAAACCGCGCTGATCCATCGCCAGATCGCGGCGGACTTTCTGCCGCGCGTCGTCGAGCGTCTGGGCAGTGACGGCGTGGTCTTCAAGGCAGAGCCGCGCGCCTTTGCCCTGCTGGAAGGCGATGCACGAGTGGAGCCTGCCGGGCCGGAGGATTTCGATACCGAGTGGTACGCGCTCATCCTCAGTCTGAAAGTGGTAGATGACCTGGATGAAGCGATTGACCATATCCGCCAGCACAGCACCCAGCATTCTGACGGTATCCTGACACAGAACATGGATGATGCCAACCGCTTTTTAGACGAGGTGGACTCGGCGGCGGTTTACGTGAATGCCAGCACACGCTTTACCGATGGCAGCGCATTGGGGTTGGGCGCAGAGATCGCTATCAGCACGCAAAAGCTCCATGCGCGCGGGCCGATGGCGCTGGAAGAACTGACCACCTATAAATGGGTCATTATCGGTGACGGGCATATCAGGGACTAACAGCCAGTGTTCAGCATTGAGCTGATAAACACATCCCCTGTCTGAATTGTTCCGGCATAAATCATGGTCTACAATTCATTTATAGCAACTCTTGCAAACTGGAGTTTTAAGGCTCTACTATGACCCATATTTTGCTCCTGGAAGACAATGCAGACATGCTCACCATGATGTCGCAGGTGTTAGAGTGGGGCGGTTATACAGTGACCGCCGGGCGCAGCGGTAAAGAAGGCGTTCAACTGCTGGCCGATGCCAGTCACCCGCCCGACCTGGTGGTCTGCGACCTGCTGATGCCAGATATGGACGGTCTGGCCTTTCTGGATTACGTGCGTAATCATATCCACTGGTCAGAAATACCCGTCGTGATGATGAGCGCCCACTCCTCCCCGCAGGATCGGCAGGGGGCTATCGCGCATGGTGCCAATGATTTCCTGGTCAAACCCTTTAACCTGGAGGATTTCCAGAAAATCCTCGCCAAATGGGAGCGCTCTTAGCGCGGCATGTCCAAAACGCTGATCATTCTCAATCCTCATGCGGCAGGGGGCAAGGCTGGCCGTCTGTGGCAAAAAATCGAGCCGCTGCTGTGGCAAAACCTGGGCGATCTGGTGATAGCGGTGACACAAAAGCCGGAAGAAGTCGCCGCACACCTGGATAAAGCCTATGCCAGCGGACTGACGAGAGTAATTTCTATCGGCGGTGATGGCACCAATCATGCGCTGGTTAATGCGCTGGCCGCGCTTAATGAGCAGTATCCCGATGGCCCGCCAATGGTATATGGCAATCTGCCCATTGGCACCGGGCGTGATTGGGCGCGCAGCCGAGGGGTCCCGCTCGACCCGGAAGATGCCGCCCGCTGGATCGCCAGCGCCCAACCGCAGCCGATAGATATTGGCCTGCTGACCTTCGACCAACAGCGCGAACATTTCCTGAATATCGCCAGCGCGGGGTTAAGCGGCGAAATTGACCGCCGGGTGAATCAATCGCCTGTGCGCCGTCCCTGGACATTTCTGAAATCCACACTGGAAGCACTCGCCACCCACAACGCGCAGCCTATGCAGGTGGTGGTGGATGGTGAGGAATGGTACGAAGGCGATACTTATCTGGTGGCGGTCGCCAATGGGACGACCTTCGGCCACGGGATGCAGGTCGCCCCCCATGCCCAGGCCGATGATGGCCTGTTCGATGTCGTGCTGATCGAAGGAATGCCACGCCTGAAGGCGATCCTGGCGCTGCGCAGCCTGTATGATGGCAGCCATCTCGATCATCCCTGTGTGCGTTATCGCACAGGCCGTCAGGTACAGATCACCCACCCGAAGGGCGAAGCACTCTGGCTGGATCTGGATGGCGAACATGCCACAGGCCGCCACCTGGATTTCAGCGTACGTCCCGGCCTGCTGCACCTGCTGTCATAACACACTTCAATGCGTACAGCGCAGGACATCCCCCGGCATGATGTCGCCGACCTGCCCACCAGCCTGTACCTCACTGTGCCATGCCACCCCGATTTCGGTGTGCCAGAACTCGTTCATGCTGGCCGAACAGGGCACATTGTAAAAAAGCACCAGATAATGATCGGGATAGAGGTTGTTAATTTGTATCAGGTCGCTCTGGGGGAATGCCCATGTCCACGATGCGGGCGCGCCCAACAGCAGCCGGGCATCCCCCAGGCGGATATGAGTCAGCAGTTCCACGCTGGACACCCGATTCTGGCTGTCGAACCAGAGCGTATTCGAGCCGCGCTCCTGAATCAGGGGTGGCCGCAGCGGTGACCAGCGCCAGTACACACCATAAAGATGATAAAAGCTCTCGTCAATTTCGGTAATCCAGGGATGTGCCCGCAGCAGACTCAGCGCTTCGTCAATGCGCGTGTGACCGGGGCGGATTCCCTCCCAGCATGGCATGAGACAGCCTTCAGGCGGGAAAAGCAGCGCCCGCGCGGCCTCATTTTCGTAAGGCCGGGCGCGAATCAGACCTATTACAACCGTGAAGACGATGACCTGCATCACGATGAATTTAACGATCAGGTGCAGAAGCATGATCGAAATTCGCTGCAAACTGCTTCAAGGCCGCCCGCTGGCGGCGGTTGGGCCAGATAAAAGGTCGCACAGTGCGGATTTTCGCCCAGGCCTGCTCTGGGGTCAGCCCGGTACTGACCAAATAGGCTGCGGCGAGAGTCGGCGCGCGCCCCACACCCACCCCACAATGGATATAAACCCCCCGGTCACGCTCCACCACTTCAGTGATGAACTTCACGCCTGTATGCAGGGTCTCCTGGGTGGGGGCGGTGTTGTCTTCGGTGGGCAGATACAGATAATCCTCCAGCGCCACGCCTGCCGCTGCATCATCAAATTCGCGCCGCAGGTTCACGACTGCGCCAATACCACGTTCTTCCATGGCCGCCAACCCACGCGGCCAATGCTGCCCACCCACATAAAGCTGTGGGGTAATCTCGCTGTAACGACGGGGGGGCGCGCCGGTCAGTCGTCGCGCAAGCTGATCATACACGCGCAGCAGGACCACTGCCAGCGGGCGTTTGCGCAGCCAGTTCCACGCCATGCGCAAGCGGGATGGGGAGCTTTCTCTGGGGG
>JBGSXK010000006.1:0-6894 GCA_041751455.1 Anaerolineae bacterium | reverse complement strand
GACAGGACTGGCATTCCTCACCAGCCAGCCCGACCTGCTGCAAGCTCTCCAACACAACGTCCGACGCATTTACAAAGCGATTGAAAAACAGAAAGGGAAATCTGATGAATTGAAGGTGCGGCTAATGTGGCCTGAGCTGGTGGGTCACTTATCATCCGATGTAGCGCTATTGAGCACAAACGAGACGATTTCTTCCAGCGGCTCAACGTCAAGCACAACAATCACCTCCTTGTCAAGAATGCTAAGCATTTGATCGTCAGCACTAAACTCAAGTTGACGAATTTCACCTATGGAAAGGTTAGTTTCGTCAATTATGGAACCATCTAAGGTATTCCAAAGGCGTATGATCCCCTCATTTTGTGCGGTAGCTAGTACCAATCCATCAGAGTTTAGGGACAGATCAGCGAGATAGTCGTTACCCAAACCGCGCGTATGAATGACAATCTCATGTATTCGCTGTTGTGAGTTGGTATCCCAGATATGGACGGCTGTTCCGAGATAATCATCCCAGTCATGATAGCCGTCCAGACCACCCAGAGCTAATATCTGATTTCGGGATGAAACTGAAAGAACCAACAATGGATCTCTTGCTGTCCATACTTCTAGACTGCGAAGAAGATCGCTATAATCCCACCTGCGGGATACGGTCTCCAGATCCCAGTATTCAACTTCGTCTCCGAAGTAGCCCTGTCTGTTTTTGTGTATCACTACACTATATCCAGCCACATTGACGAAAGTTTTCGTTACAAACGATACATCATCACTTTGAAGAGATGCAACGAGTCTCCAGTCGGCATCCCATACCTGCACTCGAGGATAGTAGTAAAATCCCTCATCACCCACAATATCGGAACTTGCTACCGCTATCATGCTGCCATCAGATGAAAATGTGATATCTGTAACCGCATCCCCTGATGCTCGAACAGATGACACAGATGAATCTGGATTTATCAGATGCACAACAGGTTCCCGAGCAATGCCGAAGGCAATCACCAGGGTTTCAGGATTTACCGCCACGTTGTTGATCGCTCGATCTTCGATCCTGGCAAGCTGGACACCATCGTCAATTCGCTTTGGATCATACAGCCACAAACCATCGCTTGCTCCGACGACGATGCATTCCCCATACCATGCCATTGTAGGTAGATAGCTCTGATTACGGGCTGACGGACCCACCATAGGCTCTACCATCCTGAAAGCACGAAATGCATCAAGGCATGAGGTAGCTTGTCCTGAAACAGTCGAACACAAGATTAAAACAAGAATAACGAAAGGAAATAGTCTCAAACGCATCAACTTCCCTCATAACAAGGCCATAAGAACATCATAACCGTAAAAGTCGCTAATCAATCATGATCGTGTATCAACAGAAAGGAAATCGTCATGTACCGAACAGATTGGCATGGCCGCACTTTACAGACGGCGCTGAACGAACTGCCGAGCTTGTCGCTTGATTTCTACAGCTATGGCGTTCTGCTCCGCAAGCGCGAGGGTGATGCCGTCACCGAGTATGCAGTTGACCCGGCTCAGGTGGCGGTAGCACTAGCTGCCAAAGTCACGTTTAACACCGGTTTGCTCTCCGGCGATACGTTGCTGGTGCGGCAGGAAGGGGTCAAGAAGATCGTCGTCGAGTACCGCAAACCGCAGAAAACCGGCATCTATCTGGATGGCTCTGAAACTGTGCTCCGCGTCCCGCTTCCGGGACTGCTGATGATCCGCGCGACCAGCGAAGATCGCAATCCCAATTATGCCGTGTATGCTGTTAAGCGCCGTCCGCAGACCTCCGAGACAGACCTCTATCTGGCACCGCTGCCGAACGTGTTTAACTCCGGCAGTATCTGCTGGGGATCGGTTCAGCGGTGATACGGGTAATGACCATCAGCGCGAGCGGGATGGCTTCATAGGTCGCTGTGCCGACATTGCGCACTTCCAATCGCCACGTCACCAGGTTCTGCAAGCGGAAACTCAGGCGCAGTGGTGCACCCTGTTGCCCGACAAGCACCGCATCGCCGACATAAAAATCCTGCGGCGGGGCGATGGTGTAAGGTGTGGGTGGCGATGCAAGGGTCAGCTGTGGTGTGCCTGCCAGTACCGTCGCCGTCGCTTGAGGGATCGGTGTCGGGCAGGTGTATTGCGCCTGCTCGGTAACAATCGTGCCGCAGGCCAGCGCCGCGAACACCAGCATCACCGGAGCGACCAGCACATAGATCGAGCGCAGGAGCATCGTTTTCTGGACAGCCTCTTTGCTTTGTGTTTTTTGCATGGTTTCTCCGCTTAACCTGATACAATCGACTTTATTTGGAATGAAATGGTGCCAACCTGCATGACGACACCCACAGAACGATTGGCACGAGCACGCTTATCCCTTGAAGGTCTATCCATCGGTGATGCGATCGGCGGTTTTTTTGAGATGAGCACCTCCAAGCGACTTACCCAGGTTGTGACCACTCAAACACTTCCGTCAGGGATATGGCATTTCACCGATGACACCAATATGGCGTTGTCGATTTATCACATACTCAGCCAGCACAACCACATCCATCAGGATGAACTTGCCAGCAGTTTTGCAAAACACTATGACCGCCAGCGAGGTTATGGGCCGGGCACGCGGACACTGATTGCCCGAATGCGCCACGGGGAATATTGGCGCGACATAGCCAAAACCTTTTATCGCGGTTCCGGGTCTTTTGGGAATGGTGGCGCAATGCGCGTTGCCCCTATCGGTGGTTATTTCGCCGATGATATAGAAGCAGCCATCACCAATGCCCGTCTCTCTGCTGAGATCACCCATGCTCATCCTGAAGGTATTGCGGGTGCCATTGCCGTTGCTGCCGCAGCTGCCGTCGCCTGGCAATGGCGGGATCAAACACCGAGAACCCGACAGGAATTTCTTGAACAGGTTATTTCTCATATTCCTCCGAGTGAAGTACAGGAGAGATGCAAACAAGGGTTGGATTTACCATCTGATACTTCGACACTTCAGGCTGCTGAAACACTGGGAAATGGTAGTGACGTAAGCGCACAAAGAACCGTTCCTTTTGTGCTTTGGTGTGCAGGTGAATATCTGCACAACTTTGAAGAAGCCATCTGGCAAACGCTGTCAGCAGGTGGCGATGCGGATACCAATTGTGCAATGGTGGGCGGTATCGTTGCTCTTTATGTCGGCAACGAAGGCATTCCAACGGATTGGATCGAGCATCGTGAACCATTGCCCGCATGGGCCTTCTCCTAAGGGATTAAGCCCGGTTGATTGCCTGGTTCCAGCAGCAGCGTGAAGGCGACCTGTCCGCCGCCGCGACTGCGTGGAATTTCCCATACCCTGCCAAAATACGGCACGACGACTCGCGCTTGGGCGGAGGTGACGACCTGCAACTGCGCGAAGCCCTGCGCGTCGGTAAACGCCTGCGAGATCACACGGTTCGTCCCCACCTCGACCACCCGCACCGAAATGCCCGCCACGCCTTCGGCTGGATCGACAGCGCGATTGCCGTTCTCGTCATAGGCGATGACCACCGCAACCGTCAGCAGTCCGGGGGCGATAGGGGGTGTGGTGGGTTGTAATGTCGGCGGCGCGGCGACCAGTTCCACCCCTGCCGCTGGCTGCGGTTGTGTCGTGGGTGTGGCACTCTCCGCCGGTGGTGGAATGATGAGCGTGTTGGCTGTGCCGCGAAACACCTGAATGGCATCCAGCCCAACCACGTAGCCTTCAAAAGGAAAGGTCACATCGCTTTGTACGTTCTCCGAGCGGTGATACTGGCCGCGGCTGGCACTGACATGCAGCCGAGGTTCCCAGGCTGTGCTGTACTGAACCAGTGGATGATCTGACTCGAAGCTTTACCAGCCGTTATATGGCGGTGGCTCATGGGTAGCATCCGGCAGTGGCTCAACCGGCTGTAGCGGCGCGGGTAACAAAATCGTGCCGAACGGGAAATCTGTCGCGGTGGGCGGCACATACACACCGGGCATCACCGCACTGATGTCCAGCACCCGCGTCGCCAGCGTCGGCGTAAGGGTGGGTGTTTCAGTCCGTGTGGCCGTAGGCGATGGTGTGATCGTCGGTGTGCTGGTCGTTGTTGGTGTGTGAGTTGGTGTTGGTGTATGGGTCGGGGTCTGGGATGGTGTGAGTGATGGCAGGACAACCAGCGTCGGCAGCGCCGCCACATCCTCGGTCTGAGATGGGTACAACACAAAAACGGCCATCCAGACGGATGCCGTCAGAGCTGTCATCACCAGTAGGATAAATACATGAATTCGCCGCATCACCATCGCCTCCGCCGTTCGTACAGTTTCATGGTAGCGGATGCGGTGTTTGGAACGCTGTAGGATTACCAGTTTAGCGCTAGCAGTTTTTCAGGATTGAATAGTAAAATTACGGTGCGCCCGCACGAACATCAAATCGTAAGTTTGGAACACGATCTGAAATGGTAGAAACCCTCATTTTCCCTACTACAAACGCTTTACCGCCGGTGATCAAGCAACAGATTCTCGATTTTCTCCGCATCAACTATCCGGAGGGTTTCAGAGGTGGAAATCGGCTGCGAGACTGGACATCTACCTCGGAAAATCATCCGGCTCACATCGTTATTGTGGAGCATGAGCGTTTAATCAGCCACACTGAGATTCTGTGGAAGTGGTTAGCGCATAACGGATTTACCTATAAGGCATATGGTTTATCTGGGGTGTTGACCTATCCCGAATTTCGAGGTCAGGGTTATGGTATGCAAATTGTTAGGGCAGGGACGAATTACATTAAAGCATCGGATGCCGACCTAGGCATGTTCAACTGCCATCCATCTCTGAAAGGCTTTTACTACACATCAACCGACTGGATTGCGATGGAAACGTCCGTCACTCTGGTAGGCGATAGGCAGCATCCTCTTCCCTCAGACGAGCTGCTCATGATGTTATTCCTGACGGAAAGGGCAAAAAGCCACAGAGGTGACTTTGAATCTATACCGATTTACTTCGGTGAAGACACCTGGTAGGCAACTGCTGATACGACATGCGTCCGGTCAATCATGGGGATAGATGAAGCCCTCAGCGGCAGCCCGCTGGATAAGGTGTTCATTGGCCTTCGCGCCGAAGCGGCGGCGCAGTTTCTCACGCACCCAGTACACACGACGCTTGTCGATGTCCAGCCGTTTGCTGATCTGTCCGGCGTGTTCACCATGCGCCAGCAGTTGCAACACCTGCCGCGCTTCCGGGTCGAGCCGTTCGTTGGCATTTGGGGATTGCATTGAGATGAGATATTCGGCATTTGCCGTCGGTGACAGATACGGACAATCCAGCAGAACGGTATCAATTGCTGTCACCAGCAGTTCGCACAGGTCATCACTTTTGTAGAGATAAGCACTCATACCCGCACTGAATAAATCGCGGATCAGCAGCCCATCCGCCAGCCCGCCCATGACGATGACCTTCAGACCAGGTCGCATCTTGTGGATGACTTCCACTGCGCTGAGAATGTCGAGGTTGTGAATCCACTCACTCAGTACCACCACATCAGGATAACCGGCTTCAATCGTTTTCAGCAGAACATCCACACAACGCGCTAGTGGTTGGCGCTACATAGTCCAATAGGGTGCGATTTTGCGGGTAGCTGCCGATATCCCGGAGCATTTGCAGGTACAGCTGACACACCCCGATCAGGCAAACGTACTTCAGGTACAGCGCCACCGGCAGATGGTGAAAATGTTGATCCAGCGATGCCTCTGCTGCCTCGCCCCAGAAGGTAAAGGCCAGAATGCTCAGGAAAAACATCAACCAGATGCGTTGGCGTGCTGTCCGGAAGGATTTGCTTTTGCTGACAGCACGACCGAAGGTTACGAAAAAGATGAGCCACAGCGCCAGGATAACGGCGCTTCTCGTCTCCATAAGATCACCTTATCCGTCAAAGGCCATTGAGTCGACCCACTGCCGCAGTGCGTCGATGGATGAGCTTTGTCCCACCAGTTGGGTCATGCGGTTGGCAGTCACCAGGCGCTGCTGGATGAGAAATACAAAGGCTTCCGCATCCTGTTCTTCCTGATCCGCGTGTAGATGGGGATCGGCCTTGCGGAGCCTCCCTTGCAGCGGAGCGGTGCGCACAAGTGCAAACAGTTCTGGTGGTAGTGCCTGCTCGATCGTCCAGCAGGTATGGTTCAGTAGGATGTGGGCCAGCTCATGTAGGATGTTGTGGGTCTGATGGATGGGGTGAGTGTCTACATTGTAAAAAATGTAGTCGGCGGTTTCTGCTCTTACCCATACGGCCGACAAGCCTGGCTCGAAGGATAGCGGGATCACGAGGATCTCCCGCCGCTGAAGGCGCTCGATGTGATGAATGAAATGGGCGATTTCGAATTGGGTGAAGTCATAACTCAGACGGTCTACTGCTTCTTTTAACTTCTCACTTACTAACATCAGTATTCCAAGTTAATTGATTACGAACTAATGCCAAACGGACAAAACCTGACTCTAAACGTCCTGCTTTGCATTGACCATATTACATTTTACCTGTTGGCATGTCTTGCTTAATGTCCTGAATAGGACATTGCATTGTCCTGCCTCGTGTTACCCTATTGACATCAATACATTGTCAAGGTTGTAGATAGCAAGCGAGAGAGGTTTGAGACCTAGAGCTGACATCTTCCCAATCTGTGGGCGGAATGGCAGGACAAGCGCAACAGATTGCGAGCCAGTCTGGAGCTGCTTGACCAGAAATGTGAGAGTTACATCGATGACCTGGATCAAGCGCTCAAGATTATTGCAAAATTGGGTATACTGTATGAAACATTATCGCGCAGCGACCAGAAGGAACTGCTGCGAAATGTCGTTGAGAGAGTCGTCGTCAATACTGAGGGCGAGATAGAACGTGTGGATTTGCTGCCGCCATTTGCTTACCTGCGAGAAGTCTGC
>JBGSXK010000005.1:0-12000 GCA_041751455.1 Anaerolineae bacterium | reverse complement strand
GTGGGAGCGAAGGTGGCGTTCCCGTCTGAGGCAAATTCATAATTCACAAAATTGGGGGATTGCCACCTTGCTGATTTATACCTGTACGAGGCGGGTCTGCCGACTCAGCTCATAAGTGCGGTGGGCCATGCCCTGAATACTCACCTGGCCAAACTCAGCAACACAGGTTTTGAGTGTATCATGAAATGGCGCTGTCCACTTCTGGGGCAGCAGTGCCGCCCCCAACACCATACCAATGATCGAGCCAGCCGTCGCCCCATTGCAATCCGTATCATAGCCAAGCTGCACAGCAATCGTAATTGTACGTTCATAACGCTCTGCTGGCGGCAGGCTGGCATCCCCCGCACCATAGAGCAGCGCCGCTGCCACGCAACAGGCGTTGTTGATCGTCCCGGCGAAGCCGTATCGGTCATAACAATCGACAATGCGCTGGCCGGTTGTGGACCAATCGCCGTCCTCGTGATACCAGTCAATGACCTGCAAAATAGCCTCGGTGAAGCGCGATTGTGCTGGCAACTGGGCCAGGCCAGCGCGGATAATCGTTTCGATGTCAATCAGGGTAAACGCAGCCGCATTCATGGCAGCCACCCACATCGCCCCATAAATACCGCTCTGCCGGTGGGTGAGATACGCATCACGCCAGGCCAGTTCGGCAGCAAGCTGCGGCCTGTTCGGGCAGACATAACCGTAAATATCGGTGCGAATCTGTGCGCCGATCCATTCTACACCAGGGTTGAGATAACCTGTCACAGCTTCCAGGTCAATATCTTCGGCGCTGTGCTCGCCAACAGCAGTCGCCAGGCTAAGATAGACAACATGCTCTGGCCCCCATGTCCATAAAAACGGAATTGAGTTGAGCCAGTTCATCCCCACATCGAGCGAAGTAAAAGCGCAGCCATGCTTTTCTAGCAGCTTCACTGCGAGGCACATATAATTCAGGTCGTCATCCTCCTGGGCATAGTGGACATAACCCAGCATACTGGGCACACAATCCCGGCGCAGCACCTTGCCGTTATCCGATTGGGCAGGAATGAAATTTTGCAAAGGCAATGCATTTGCGCCTGCCAGATAATGCTGAATATCGGCCTGGGACATGCCCATCTCCAACGGTTTGCCCAGGATGCAGCCGCCAATGCGCCCCAACCAGCCGCCATAAATCTTGTTCAGCAGTTCGCTTTCCGCCAGATAAAAAGCTGGCAGTGCAACAGGTTGTGGCCGGGCTGCCTGAATACTGACCAGATCAGAGGGTTCGACATATGGCCAATCGGCTTGTATCGGAGCCGCTCTCAGCGAGTCATGCAGCACCATTAAGGCGGGACGCTGCTGCCGAGCAGCCTCCCACTGCTGCATATAATCATCCATGACCTGCCCACGCAGCCTGCGCTCGTTGATTTCCTGTTTTACTCGTTCGGCAGCGACCCGCAATGGTATTTCCATGATCTTAATCCTTCATCGTGCGTGTAAGTTCGACCTGTGCGACCAACTCGCCAGCGGGCATAGTGAATGCTTTCTCCACTCCCGGTAGACGTAATATGAGCAGTGTCCCCGGTGTGGCTCCACTGAGGGTGAATTGTGCGGTCTGCCCCTGAGAGTCCACACGCAGCGTAGCGTCTACCCGGCCATACCATGTCGGCAGGCCGCTAAAGGCGATATAGGCTTCTGGATACAACCAGGTTTCGGGCATCCCCGCGAACAGTAGCAGCCCACTTTGCCATTCTTCAACCAGTGCCGCTCGTTGCAGCAGCCACATCTCTGACTGTGACCAGCCATGTGGGGTGATGCTGTCGAAAATGTGACAGCCGCGCAATTGGTTGATGAGGGTAACACCATGCACAGCATTTTCTGTGCCCACACCGTCGCCACCTTCGCGCCAGCCGTACAGACCGGGCAGGTCCTGATTCTGCAGGCGATAATCGATCACCCGCCAGGCACGTTCACGCTGGCCCAGGAGCATAGCGTTATGGGCCTGAGCCATTTCGAAGTAGAGCCAGTATTTTTCGGGCTGATACTCAGCATCATCTGCGCCGCGATTTTCCACCCACCAGGCGTTAAACAACCCTTCGACCACGCTCAGGCTATCTTCCCAGGCGCGGCAGGGCCACAGCATACTGTTGACAGTGCGCTCATGTTCCCAGAAGCGCGGGTGATTTCTGGCATAGGCTTGCAACGCACCCCACAGGGCGGTTGCTTCGTCCCGGTAACGAACGGCATCCCCGGTGTGACCCAGCGCATCCGCCGCGAAAGCCGCCTCACGCAGGCCACACAGCGCCCAATGGTTGACCCAGCCCAGCGCATGTTCAACGCCGTGATCCATCGTCCCTATAATAATGCCATCGTGGGCCGCCATACAGATCACCCCGGCGGCGCGTTCTGCATGGGTAAAGGCCAGCACCGGCGTATCGACCACCAGTTGAATCGGCGCTTCGGCGCGGCGCATGGTGAACAGCCAGTCACATTTACGCTGGATGGCCGGGTAAACACCAGCGAGCCAATCGGCATCCTGTGTCAGCCGGTAATGCTGCACCAGCGCCCAGATTCCCTGCCCCGGTGCGTCACCCTCTGCGCCAAAGCCACCGAAAAAGTCGTTGCGGGCGCAGTATTCAGCAGCGGCGCAGGCGATGTCGTGCAGACCAAACAAGTCAAAGGCCCGAATGATATACACACTATCGCGCAGCCAGGGCAGCGGGTAGGACAGCGCAGCAATGCGGGCCTGGTCGCCCACCATCGCTGTGAGCATGTGTTGCACACCCGCAAAGAACGCATTTTTGAAGTCCGCATTCGGCACATCCAGGCTGATGCCGTCAAAGCGCCTGCGCCAGCCGTCGAGATGAGCCTGGGCGCGTGACTCAAACGCTTCGGGGCGCGGTGCAACCGTGCCGGGAAAATCAGCTTGCAGATTACCGTAAGTCTGCTGCGGACAGTCCAGCATGACCTGCCAGCTTGCGCCTGCTGCCAGCATGAGATCGAAACGCGCCAGCCCAAAACACCAGCCCTCGGCATCCTGCGCCTGCATGTCTGAAGGGACATTCCCGGCTTGTGCCAGTGGCGATGGATCGCCCACCCCGCAGCCGAAGGCATCCGGCAAGCGGTCAAATCCCAGCAAAGGCAAATCGCGTTTATCCAACCACAGGCTGCGCCCATCTGCCCCCAGCTTGAGATCATGGACAGGGCCGCCCGCCGGGCCAAGCGAACGCAGCGCGATAAAGAGCTGGCAAACTGTCGGGTTACTGCCGGGGTTGGCAATAGTCAGCCGGGCGCACACCGCCTCAGACTGATCGGCGGCAGCGCCATCCTGAAACAAGGAGTGACGGATGCTGAGCCCGTTCATCTCAGTTTCACAGTGCAGCAGCGGCAGATACCCGTCCTCATAGCGCCAGCGCATAGCATCCAAGGGGGCGTTTTCGGTGGCGAAGAAAGACCCATCCGCCGGAAAACGCAGCCACCACGTCACGCCAAAGGTTTTCATCCCCGGCGAAAAGACATTGCCCGGCTCGACAGTGGTCTTAGTCGCTTCGGGCGCGCCAGGCTCACCCAGGAAGACCCGCACATCGGAGCGCGGCGCGATCCATTCCGGGTGCTGCTGTAACCGCTGAATCGTCTCGGTTGATGCCACAGAAGAACGCCCTTTCGTGTGGGATAACGCAGCAGGGCATGACATAAAAGCCATGCCCTTTTGTGGTTAACGCGGATTATTCGTAGATGCTGATGAGCAGGTCGCTCATTTCAGCCTGGGCGTTAGCACCACCGAAGCTCAGCCAGTCGTTCACGAACTGATCGAACAGCGCAGAAGCATCTGCATCCGAACCCGCATTGGCAATTTCCAGGAAGGTGCGGCTAATCAACTCATTACCCGTGGGGGAGAAGTCGATCCATTCTGGTGTTGTGCTGAGCAAGCCATAGGTCTGCGTCTGGTACATGCCCTGGTTAGCCCACATCTGATTGTACCAGTCCTGAAATTCTGCTGGTTGACCATAAAGCAGCGCCCAGTCCTGCCAGGACTGTGGCACCCAACTGACAATCGTGGTTGCCAGCGGATGCGCACCGGTATCACCGCCCTCAGTCCCAAAACCGCGTTCGCTGCGGGCAGGCAGCAGTACGATTTCGCCATCGACCAGCTCAAAGTCCACACCTTCCACGCCCACAGCCGTCAGGCGGTAACCCTCATCACTAATCAGATAATTAAGCACACGTGCTGCCGCTACGGGGTTATTATTGCTCATACCGCCCAGGAATGATGCGCCCCAGAACATCGGCTCGGTAGTATAACCACGCTGCCCCATTCCGGCATCCAGCGCGGGCAACAGCCATTCCTGCGCACCCTGGCCGGCCAGATCCATATCATTCTGAATGCGCCCGATATGCCCACCCCCATTGAAGATGAGCGAAGCACCCTGTCCGGCCACATAAGCATCACGAGCGCCGCCATCCATCGACCATGTCGCCGGGTCAACCAAACCTTCGGCGACCATACCCCGGAACATCAGCAACGCATCCTTGATCTGAGGCTGAATCGCCCAGAAGCCAAAGCCACCTTCATCCAGCGGCACCCAGCCCAGCACCGGCAGGCCATAGGCCCCGGCGAAGGAATTCAAAGCCGAGCCAATGCCACCCGCTCCATTAAAGAGTACGCCGGTGCCACCATCCGCGATGTTAGCCCGGAGGAAATCAAAATACGCCTCAAAAGTCTCCGGTGGGGTCATGCCATATTTTTCCAGCAGGTCACGCCGGATATGCACCAGGCCCATATTGGGGTAGTTGCCATCACCCCAGCCTACAGGTTGCATATAAATTTTGCCGTCAATCCGCAGCTCGTTCAGGGTGGGGTTATTCTCATATTGGGCGATTACATTGGGTGCGGCATCCGCAATTTCACCCTCAAAGGGCGTGATCACGCCATCGCGTATCCAACTCTGAATTAAGGCTCGATTGTTGTGGTCAATCACGCCGATAACATCTGGCAGTGTACCACTGACCGATGCCGCATTGACCTGATCGATATAGGTGCCCCAATCAATCTTGAGCATCTCAATATCCGTGCTGGTGGCGGCTTCCACCGTTTGCAGAATGGGGTCCATGTTCCAATCAGCTACAGTTCCACTGTCTCCTGGTGACCAGATGGCTACCCCGTCAGCCTGGGCAGCAGCCTGCTGTAACATTGTACGCGGTAGCACCCCACCGAATACCAGCCCGGCGGATATACCCCCGGTGGCCTTCAGAAAATCACGACGGCTCAGCTTATTGAACTTGTTCATCAAATATATCTCCTTAACTTAGACTTCAAAACAAAACTTACCTTCTTAGCTGTCTGTTTATCCCTTGACCGAGCCGACCAGAATACCGGTAACGACATAGCGTTGCAGGAAGGGATAGACGATTAACACAGGGATAATCAACGTGGCGGATACAGCGGCGATAAATGACTGGGGTGTAAGCTGTGTACCCAGCCCCAGGCCCTGTAACATACTGCGGTTGTTCATAATGCTGTTGAGGATGACCGGCGCAGGGTGCAGATTGGGCTGTACCAGAATGCTCGACCAGAAATATTCGTTCCAGTGGCCGGTACCATAAAGCAGCGCGATAGTGGCGATCATGGGAATGGAGGTTGGCCAGACGATGCGCCAGAAAATGCCGAACTGACTCGCGCCATCCATTCTCCCGGCTTCAATAATCTCCTGCGGGTAGCTGCGATAATAGGCCCGCACCACGAACAGATAAAATGGTGAGACCAGCCCAGGGATGACCAGCACCCAGAACGTGTTCAGCAGGCCAAGGGCACGGATCGTCAGGAAATAAGGAATAATGCCACCCCCGAAGAACATCGGTACGATGAACAGAACCGTCAGGATTCGTCCATACTTAAGATCAGGGCGTGAAAGTGCATACCCGGCCATAATCGTGACAACCACATTAAGCGCTGTGCCGATGACAGTGCGGGCGATGGAAACCTGAAAGGCATTAATCAAACGTGGATCACGAAAAATTTCCTGAAAATAGGTCAGTGTAAAGCCCGATGGGCCGATATGGATCGGCTGACGCACATATTGTTCGTAGGGCATTACTGACAGCGACAGCACATAGAAGAAGGGATAAGCCGCCATGATGAAGATAAGCAGCAACATGAGAAAAACAAGTACCTGTCCCCAGGAGAATTTACGTTTCAATGCGAGAGTCATTATATTCTCCTAGAATAAACTCTGGCCTTGCTGGTTGTAGCGTTTAATAAGGAAGTTAGTGAACAGCACCAGTGTGACACTGATGACAGCCTGGAATAAGCCGACTGCTGTCGCTAATCCATAGCGGCTTTGCTGTAAGCCGAGCCGGAATGTAAAGGTTTCGAGGATATCTGCAGTTGAATAGACCGCCACACTGTACATGGCGTAGACCTGCTCAAGTCCACCCTGAATGAGATAACCTATCAGCAAAACGAACATGGTAATCATCGTAGGGGCGATACCGGGCAGCGTAATGTGGCGAATTTGCTGTAAACGGTTCGCGCCATCAACCTGGGCCACTTCGTACAATACCGGATCGATTGCCGCCATTGCAGCCAGATAAATCACCGCGAAATATCCGGCGAATTTCCAGGTATCCTGAAACACGATAACCCAGCGGAAGATATAAGGATCGGACATAAAGTTGATGACCTGCCCACCAAACACATGCCTGATCACCGCATTGATGACTCCATCTGGGGCCAGCAGGTTGCGGAACATCGCCGCCGCGACGATCCACGAGATAAAATATGGCAACATGGTGGCCGTCTGTACTGTACTTTTGAACCAGCGCAGACGCATCTCGTTGAGCAGCAGTGCCAGAATAATCGCCGAGGGGAAGCCAATTGCCAACTTAAGCACATTGAGGATAATCGTGTTCCGCAAAGCCGGCAGGAAAAAGGGGTTGTTGAACGCATCGCGGAAGTTATCCAGGCCCACCCAGGTGCTGCCCGTGATACCCCGAACCGGCGAGTAGTCCAGAAACGCGATACTTACGCCAAACATCGGGCCATAACTGAAAATGAGCACCGATAAAATTGCAGGGAGTGCCATCAGATAGATCGGCCAGTGCCTTCGTAAATCCTGATGCCAGAGGACAATCCCCCGACTTGAAAGCGGGATGATTTTGGGGGATGTGACAGAGTCTGTTGGACCTGCTACATAACTCATTTTTATGTTCCACTGATAATTTATATAACAATTTCTACCCAGCATAACCTTATGCGGGTGAAAGGGCTTGTCTTCTTCGACACGCTTTATTGACTTTTTTTCACTAGAAATTAATTAGGGCAATTGACGTGTGCGCATCATCCGTGCGTATTCGCTGGGGGTTTGTCCGGTCATGCGTTTGAAAAGGCGTGAGAAATAGCTGTTGGTGTAACCTAGCGCGGTACAAATATCAATTACTGACATGTCGGTATGGGAGAGGTACTCTTTAGCGCGGGTGATGCGTAAATCGATCAAAAAACTGTTGGGGCTGCGCCCGGTTTCTTCTTTGAACAATTTGCAGAAATAAGCCGGACTTAAGGCCAGTGTCGTAGAGACTTCGGCCACAGTCACTGGATTTTCCAGGTTTTGCTGCATATAGGCAATGGCTCTTCGCACAATACTGCTGCGCTGTTCACGGGCGCTGAGCTGCAATTCCTTGATTTCATCCTGAAAGCGCAGGTTATGATGTGCCAGTGTGGCGACAGTGTTGGCAATCATGCCCATCAGCGCTGCTGCACCCTCAAGCTGTTCCATGGTCATCTGTGCTGACCGGGAAACTGCCTCGTGATACTCTGTCCAGGACACGTTATGCTGCTGTGCCCAGGCCCGATGCCATGCCTCGTCAAAGGGCTGATCTTTAAGCACAACTGAATTGCTCGACAGATGTCCGAGTATCCGCCCTTCGATGATCACCGGGGCGACGGCATTCGCCAGCGTATGATGAAACCATACGCGCACATGTGGCTTGTTGGGGGTAGCGGGGTAAAGTGTGCAGGTCTGCATCTCAACCTTTGATAACACGTCCCACCCAATTGCGTTGCCAACAATGAACCATAAGTCGGGCTGACCATAATAGTTGGCGCGGATACGTTCCCAAAACTTATTGAAACGACCCTCATCCAGATAATACTCCAAGCTTTCAACACTGATACTCAGCCCAGTGAGCTTCATCAGGCTTTCGGAGAGGTCTGCAAAGGTCGCTGGACTGATAAGTTCGTAAATGTAGGGGATGGGCGGAGCAGCAAAAAATTGCGCCAGGTCTGAGGAGTGATCCCGATGATACACCGCTAGGCGTGCCAGGCTCGTGAACTGTGCCAGCCCGCCAGGTTGGCCGATGAGTCTCACAGCATAGGCGGTCACATCGTCAAATGCCAGCAAGTAGCTCTCGAATGGCCGTCGTTTACCTCGATGGTTAGCGAAATCATAATCCGGCGTAATCTGCATGTGGCTTACCGATTGCCAGGGTTGGTGTTGATCTGTCTGAATTTCGACTTCTAACGATGTCCACCAGCCACCATCACGATAAGGAAAACCCATTGTCATCTCGATAGCGTTAAAGCGCACCTTCTCTGTGAAGTGGATCGTATACCAATCTGGCTCGTTGGCTTTGTTCTGGCCGTCGTAGGTGTCATACGTTCGACTCTGCTGAAAGAAATCGAGTGGTTTGGTACCCTGAGCATAATTATCGTCGTTAAGCAGCACTCGCGGATCGCGTGATCCGCTGCCTATCGGCTGCTTGTGCGATACCTGAAGGGTTACGCCCGGCATCCGGGCCAGATTTTGGAGAAATTCTGGTTTCATGGTTTAGACGAGGCGCCATTACTCCTGATGGCTTAGAGCATAACACTGGCTGGATAAGTTGACCAAGTGTAATCCCGTTGAGTGAAGAAAGCTGTGCCTGTGCCATAAGTTCACAATGTGCGCAGCATTCGCTTCTGCCGAGAACGGGCCACCTGAGCGAGTAGCTCACTATCAAATACCGCTCGTTCAGGGTTGAGCTTGGCAATTGCCTGATACCCATGCAGGTTGTCCTTGTAGAGCCGCAGGATACGTTCAACGCACTCATGATAGTCACGCCACAGGGCATCCGGGTGCGGTGGTTGGTGGCGAACCTTCCCGGCTTGAAAGCTCCCATCCGGCATGAGCCATGCCCTACTGGATTTGCATGACATTTCGATCTATGCCATTGCCTGCCGTCAGGCTGCGATCTACCCCGGCGTTGTCGATGGGGGGAGCCAAAACCGTGATGACGACTTCATCCGTGTCGGTCAATCCATCGTTATCGGTGACGGTCAGCGTGATCGTGTGAACACCCACTCCCAGATTGACCTGCGGGTTAACGCCAGTGGCAATCTGGGCACCATTCTCCGACCAGATATAACTGACAATCGTGCCGTCTGGGTCGCTGCTGGCCGAGCCATCCAGTGTCACTAGTTCTGAGCCGCTTTGACTGCTATTGATGACAGCCTGATCAGAACCCGCACTCGCTATGGGAAAAGTGATAATCTCAATCACGTTATCAGCGGTGGCAAAGGCAATCTGGCTGCCGTCAGGACTCCAATCCAGTGCCTCAATCCCCACAAGTCTCGAAACGGTATTGTGTAGCCCGCCAGTATCCGCGTCCCATATCCGTATCGCATTATCCTGGTAGCCCATCGCCACATAACGGCTGTCGTGACTCCAGATCAACCGCGAGTCTGGTCGCACCCCTGCTGCCATTGTCCGCAGCAGGTCGCCCGTTGTGGCATCTCGGAGAGTGATGTCCCCAGAATAGTAGGTTGTGGCAAGGCGTGTCCCATCAGGACTCCACTCGATGTCCCCACCATCTGGCTGATCCTCAATGACCAGCAAACGCTGCTGGGTGAGGACATCGCCGATGTAAATACGGGCTTCGTAGGAACTGGCACTGGCAACCTTTGTCCCATCAGGACTCCAATCTATATCATCCCCGCCCATAGTTGGGCTGCCAAGAAACTCGCCCGTCATTGCGTTTAGAATTCCGTTACTGTTATCTATTGCTGCGACAGCGAGATACTGCCCATCAGGACTCCAGCGGACAGTAGTTACGCCCTGCCCACCTCTCTGCACCTGTGACACTAGCGCAGCAGTCTGCACATCCCATACCCGCACCCCCCGATCCTGACCACTGTTCGCAGCGGCCAAGTACATCCCATCAGGACTCCAATCAATCGAAGTAATCCAACAGGGGCTTCCCGTTAAAGTTTGCACGATTTGGAGGGTGTTGACATTCAGGATGTGCAGGAAGCTGGAGTCAGGATGATTCGGTTGGCAAGGAAGCAATCCCCCACCCACCGCAATCATCGAGCCATCGGGACTCCAGGCAATGGCCGCTGTCAGGCTGCGGTCTGCCCCGGCGTTGGCGATGGGGGGCGCGAGAACTGTAATGACGACCTCATCCATGTCAGTCAAACCATCGTCATCGGTGACGGTTAGTGTAATCGTGTGAACACCCGCGCCCAAACTGACCTGCGGGTTAACACCAGTGGCAATCTCAACACCATTCTCTGTCCAGACATAGCCGACAATCGTGCCATCCGCGTCAGTGCTGCCCGCGCCATTGAGGGACACTGATTCTAAACCATTGCTATCACTATCGGCGATATCTTGATCGGGGCCTGCGTAGGCTGTGGGGAACTGGACAACCTGTGCGGTACCGCTGTAACCACCAAATACCAGCTTACTACCATCGGGACTCCAAGCGACAGTACGCATACCGTCGATTCCGGTAACGGTATTCACAAGCTGCCCAGTGGAAGCATCCCAAATACGAACCTGATTGCTAACATCGGCAGCAGCAAGACGTGTGCCATCCGGACTCCAGGTTACGTTCGTTGCCCCGTAATCCGAAATGGTGAGCAGGCTCTGTCCTGTAGCTGCATCCCAGACCCGAATAGTAGAATCCTCAAGCCAGCCGCTGCTGGCGATACGGCTACCATCCGGACTCCAAGTCACTGACTGGACAGCACGTGTGTGACCTGTGAGGGTGATGTCAACTGTTCCTGTATTCGCATCCCAGACTGTTATGCTCCCATCAACCTCACCACCTGCGATCCTGCTGCCATCTGGACTCCAGTCAAGCGATAAGATATCTCTATTAGCCCCGACGCTGATAATGCTATTTTCCTGCCCTGTAGCCGTATCCCAGATCATGATGTGCCTACTTGACATTGGATTAGCCGTAACAAAGCCGACGGCTGCTGCAATGCGATTTCCATCCGGACTCCAGGTTATGGCATATAGCTGCTCCTCCTCAGTAAGTGTCATGATTTCTTGTTCGGTGACGGTGTTGAGGATATGGATCGTGCCGGGCATGTCGATGTAGTTCGCCAAAGCAGCCAGCAATTCGCTATTGTGACGGCTCCAGACAACCTCTGCAATAAAGCCGGGAAACTGGAAATCTTGCAGGGTTTGCCCTGTCGAGGAGTCAATCACTTCAACCAGACCCGTACCATAGCCTACGGCAATTTTGGTGCCTGTGCTATTCCAATCCACACTTAAAACGATACTCACTCCCGGCTGAGCAAAGACCTGAATCGGTAGAGAGATAGTTGCTGCGAGCACTAACGCTCTTAGTAGTCTATAGAGAAGTTTCCTGATACTATAAGGGTGCATTGTGTTCTATTCTCTGATTCGGATTTACTATCTAGGAAAGTGACTCATGTCCTGGCTCCGCTGATAGACGCGAGTCGTCCATACGTAGCTGACAATCGTGCCATCTGGGTCGCTGCTGCCAGAACTATCCAGTGTCACCAGTTCTGAGCCGGTCTGTTCAGTATCAACAGTGATTTGATCGAGACCCGCTCTGGCGGCAGGGGATACCTGGAAACCTGGCAGTAAAGTTGCGTCCTCTATTCTGATCGTACCATCTATAAAGCCCGCCACAAAGCGACTTCCATCTGGATGCCATGCAACCGCACGAATTGCTGCAAATGGTCGTGCAAAGTAACCCAGATGTTTATCAGCGAGTGTGTCATAGATACGAGTGTTCGTCGCAATG
>JBGSXK010000004.1:0-3272 GCA_041751455.1 Anaerolineae bacterium | reverse complement strand
CGCCGCCAGCCATCTGCCGTTTCTCACGCACGACTCACGATGATCTGCTATGATTGTGACAAATGGAGCAATCTTGAGGCAGGGTACAATGTGGCGTTTTGTGACAGCCGGAATAGTGATGATTGGCGTGGTGGTCTTTGGCTTCAGTCTGCTGGATGTGAGCGGCGCTGGTGATGTGACCGCGAACGCCGTGCTGAGCGACATCAGTGTGGATCCCAGCGCCTACGCACGCGCGGTTGACCCCTATGACTGGCAGTTCCCGCTGGATTACGGCCCACACCCGGACTTTCAGACCGAGTGGTGGTATTACACCGGCAACCTGGCCGACGAAAGCGGGCGGCGCTTCGGCTTCCAGTTTACTGTGTTCCGCCGGGCGATCGCACCGCAGCGTTACACCAGCACGTCAGAATGGCGTGCCGATCAGGTCTATATGGCGCACTTCAGTGTCAGCGATATAGAAGGTGAGCGCTTCTATCACGAAGAACGCTACAGCCGGGGCGGGGCAGCACTGGCTGGCGCGACGGCTGAACCCCGTTATCATGTCTGGCTGGAAGACTGGCAGGTCGAGGCCGAAAACGCCGACGCGACCCGGACACGTATCACTGCCGATGCAGGCGACTTCGCGCTTAATCTGCGCCTGGAGCAGGTCAAACCACCGAGCTTGCAGGGGGAAGGCGGCCTTAGCCCCAAGAGCGAAGAACCCGGTAACGCCAGCTATTATTACAGCCTGTCGCGTCTGCTCACCGAGGGCACGCTGCGGCTCGGCGAGACGGTGTTTAATGTCCGTGGTGTGACCTGGAAAGATCACGAATTCAGCACCAGCGCGATGGGTGAAGGTGCGCAGGGGTGGGACTGGTTCGGCCTGATTTTTGACGATGGCCGGGAGCTGATGATCGGCCAGATTCGCCTGACTGGGGGCGACAGAGAACCCGCGTTTGGCGGTCTGCTCATCCAGGAGGACGGCAGTACGCAGTATCTCGATGCCGGGGATTTCACGATTGAGGCCACCGGAAGCTGGACAAGCCCGCACACCGACGCGACCTATCCGTCCGGCTGGCAGGTCGCGCTGGACATCCCCGCAGGCGATGCCCTGCGCTTCTCGCTTATCCCCCTGATGCTCGACCAGGAACTCCACAGCGGCGATATTGCCTATTGGGAGGGCGCGGTGCGCATCGAAGGGGATGTCACAGGCTACGGTTACGCGGAGCTGACGGGTTACGCCGACGCGATGACAGGCCGTTTTTAATCGGCCAGCGAGGCTAAGCTGTAGGGGTGAGTTTTAGCCCTCGCCCCTACAGAGAATATCGATCAGGCCAGCGTAAAAGTAGGGAATGCCGGTAAATTCGGTGTCGTGGTGGTGGGGGCGCTGTAGACCAGCTCCCATGCCTGACCTGCTGCCGACCATAACTCGCGCCGCTGACCATTGTTGTACCATTCCAGAATAAAGTTTGCGGCTTCCGGGCTGCCCTCCATATTCATGTAAATATAACCTTCCGGCGCAGCCAGCAGCCCGCCGCCAAATTCCATATTCACCTGCAAATCACTGACCGTGCCGCTGCGATCCAGCGTGATCCAGCGGGTAGGCTCTGCGCCGGGTTCGGTGTTGGGTGTAAGCTGTGGGAACAGCAGAATGGCGATGCGCTGGCCCCCATCGATAAAACGCGCATCAATGATGGTCCAGTCCGCCGTGTGATAAATCATACGTTCCTGGCCGCTGCTGTCGCCCAGCATCACGACATTGGCGAAACCAAGCGGGCCATTGGGTTCTGCGGCGGGCAGAGTGGCATTATGGGCGACCCAGATGACTTCCCCGGTGGGGGTCAGCCAGTCCGCGCTTAAGTGTCCCCAGGGGCCTTCTGGCACCACTGCCAGCGTCCCATTATTGACTTGCCAGCTAAAGGCAGAGACCGTCGGTGTGCCGCCCACACCGTAAGGTACTTCCGCAAAGATGAGTGTATTCCCGTCGAAGAAGCGCACTGTGGGCATAACGGCTGTATCGGGCAGCATGTCGCTCGCTGTGACGGCCTGGCTCTGAGTATTTAACTCATGCACGAAATTGCTGGTGTTCAGATCCAGCACCCGTAACTGCCAGATGGGTTTGTTGGGGTCGGCACTGGGGTCTTCTGCGCCGTAATAATTAACCAGCCCGACAGCCAGCAGGGTCTCGCCGGGATTAAACGCAGCAGGCGTGACCTGACAGCCGATACTAGTGCCCAGATCTAACTGAAGCAGGTTAATCTGGGTGGCGATGTCGCGCAGGTAAAGGGTGGCGCGTGGGCTGCCCCCAGCATAATCCACCGCGCAGAAGGCAGCGCGCGCGCCATCGGCGCTGAAGGCGATATCACGACTGCTGAAGAAGGCCTGATCGTTCAACCCCAGTTCGTAAGTCGCGGTGCTGCCATCGGCACCCACCCGCACCAGTTGGTGTGCCTGCCAGTTATACAGATAGCTGAACCAGCCTTCCTGCGCCTGCACGACAAAAACACTGAATGTCAGCAGAATGATCCAGAGCAATGCTGCGATACGTTGGGTCATAAAACCACCTCGTCATGAACTGAATTTATCTCTTAGGATAGTCTATCCACGATAAGTTTGCACGGGGCGATTGCCCTACGGATAGCAGGCAAAATACATTACAAAAACCATAGCTGGCAGGCCAGACACGGGCTATACTTTGCTGCATAGCGAGAATGCCATAGGGGATCGATAAATGGATTACGAAACCACAGTGAGGTTGCTCGTGACCGAGTCACGCCAGCCACTGGCCAACGTGCTTGTAAAGCTGTTTGACCGTGATGAGCATTCGGAAGATGATTTACTGGGGGAGGGCAGCACTAACCAGTTCGGTGAGGTGGTCCTGAAATATGAGACTAAGGATTTTGCGGATTCGCCGCTGGGCAATGACGATGGCTTCCGGCTCATCAATAAAGATACCGTGCCCGATCTTTATGTGAACGTCTGCGACACGAAAGGGGAGGTTGTACTTTCAAAGCGCGAGAAGGCCACCCAGAATTACGCGCCGCAGCATATTCTGGTGCTGATCGATGAAGCCACTGCTGCAACCCATCAATTCATTTGAATCTGAACCCATACCATGCTCACGATCCCGGTGAATGCCCAGATTGAACTGCGCCAGCTCCAGGAGGCTGACGCAGAAGAACTCTTTGCGCTGACTGACCAGAGTCGCACTTACCTGCGCGAATGGCTGCCCTGGGTTGACAGCACTCAGCGCGTAGAAGATACGCTGGAGTTTATCCGGGCTGGGGTGCGGC
>JBGSXK010000003.1:0-2707 GCA_041751455.1 Anaerolineae bacterium | reverse complement strand
GTTCCACCACCCAGAACACAATCGTGCTCAGGGCCAGACACAGCACCAGTTGCCCTATCGTCAGCGGGTTGGTGTTGAACAGATTATTGAAGAAGGGCGTATAGATCGCCATCAACTGCACGATCACCGTAAAGATCACCGCGCCGATCAACAGGCGGTTGCCGCCCAGCCCCATGGTAAACAATGATTCACGATGCGAGCGCACCCCCAGCGCATGACCCATCTGCGCCAGCGTCAGGAACATAAACACCAGCGTGTTCCAGGCAGGCGCGCCGTTGGCCGCCAGCATACCGCTGGAAAATGCCCAGTAACCCAGCGCCAGCCCACTGATGCCCATCGTGAAGCCCACCAGCAGAATATGCCGTCCCATGCCACGCCCGAAGATACTCTCATTCGGGGCATAGGGTCTGCGTCTCATGCTGCCCTTTTCGGCCTGCTCCACCCCCAGCGCCAGTGCGGGAACACCATCCGTAATCAGGTTCATCCACAGGATTTGCAGCGTCGTCAATGGCAGCGTCATCCCACCAATCAACTGCGAGAACAACAGCACCACCAGCTCACCCGTGTTACTTGCCAGCAGGTACTTGATAAAGCGCCGTACATTGTCGTAAATCGTCCGGCCTTCTTCGACAGCGCTCACAATCGTGGTGAAATTATCATCCACGATCACCATATCTGCCGCCTCTTTCGAGACATCCGTGCCCGTAATGCCCATCGCTACGCCGATGTCACTGCGCTTGAGTGCGGGCGCGTCGTTTACCCCGTCACCCGTCATGGCGGTGATGTGCCCTCGGTTTTGCAGCGCCTGCACGATGTTAAGTTTGTGTTCCGGCGACACACGCGCATACACCGACACATGCTCCACCGTCGCCTCAAGCTCCTCCGCGGTCATACGATGGAGTTCCTGCCCCGTAATCACCCTGTCGCCTTCCACAGCGATGTCGAGCTGCCGGGCGATATTCAGCGCCGTCAGCGGATGATCGCCCGTAATCATCACCGGGCGGATGCCCGCCATCTGCGCCATACGCACCGCGTCTTTCACTTCCGGGCGCGGCGGGTCAATAATGCCCACCATACCCACGAAGATCAGGTCGGTTTCCACCGTTTCCGGTTTCCAGTTCGGCGGCAGTGCCTCCAGGTGACGGTAAGCCATGCCCAGCACCCGCAGGCCTTCCTGCGCCATACAGTCATTCGCGCTCTCAATGCGCGCCCGCAGTTCCGCGCTCAGCGGCACAATAGACCCTTCAATCCAGGCGTGGCTGCTCACATCCAGCAGGCTGTCCACCGCCCCTTTCGACACCTCCACATAAGGATACGTGTCTGCTTCCAGCGCCCGCACCAGGTAAAGCTCCTCGGCAGACGGCATCTTCACCTGCACATTCAGGTAATGCACCGTCGTCATCCGCTTGCGGTCAGACGAAAATGGCGCTTCACCCACCCGTGGGAACAGTCCGTCCAGCGCACTTTTTTCAATACCGAAGTCCGCCGCCGCCAGCACCAGCGCGCCCTCGGTAGGATCACCGATTATCCTGTATCCGTTGGCGCTCAGCGGATCAGCTTGCAGCGTCGCGTCGTTACACAGGGCGCTGCTTGCCAGCAGCAGAGCATGAGCCTTATCATAAGTCCGGGAAAGACCGTTGGCTGCGACAATGCCGCCCAGCCCTTTATCCGTAATCTTGCCAATCTCACTGTGATGCCCGGCCACATCCACCACCTGCACCCGCATTTTATTTTCGGTCAGCGTGCCGGTTTTGTCAGAGCAGATGATCGTTACCGAGCCGAGTGTTTCCACAGCGGGCAGCTTGCGGATCAGCGCGTTGCGGCGTAGCATCCGTTGTGCGCCCAGCGCCAACGCAATTGTCACCACGGCGGGCAGCCCTTCCGGCACCACCGCCACCGCAATAGCGACGGAATTTAACAGCACCTCTTCGATGCTGTCCCCCGCCACGACACCCACGGCAAACGCCACCAGCATCACGGCAATCGCAGCCACCAGCAGCACTTTCCCCACCTCGTTCATGCGCCGTTGCAATGGAGTCTGCTCACTCTCAACCGATTGAATCAGTTCCGCGATGCGGCCAAGCTGCGTTCGCATCCCTGTCTCGGCCACCACAGCCGTGCCACGTCCGTAAGTCACCGACGTGCCCATATACACCATATTCAGCCGGTCTCCCAACGGTGCTTCGGCCTGCGTAAGCGCTGCGATGTCTTTCTCCACCGCGTGCGACTCCCCCGTCAGCGAGGCCTCCTGTACACTCAGGTTGATTGCCTCCACCAGTCGCCCGTCCGCCGGGATAATGCTGCCCGCTTCCAGCAGCACCATATCCCCTGGCACCAGCTCACGCCCGGCGACATCCATCACCTGCCCGCCGCGCCGCACCCGCACCAGCGGAGCCGACATTTTCTTCAGCGCGGCCATCGCCTGCTCCGCGCGATATTCCTGCACCACCCCCAGGATGGCGTTGAGGATCACAATCGCGCTGATAGCGATCACGCTGTCTGCCTTGCCCAGAAAAGCCGAGATCACAGCGGCGAAGATCAGCAGTAGTACCAGTGGGTTGGTAATCTGCTCCCACAGGATCGCCCACGGGCTTTTCAAAGGCTTTTCGACCAGTTCATTGTGGCCATGGTGTAACAGGCGTTTTTGAGCTTCATCAGGGTTCAGGCCAGTGGTAGGGTTGGTTGCCAGCCTGTGAAGAGCGGCATC
>JBGSXK010000002.1:0-3702 GCA_041751455.1 Anaerolineae bacterium | reverse complement strand
CACCAACTTGGAAGATCAACCAATAATGAACCACCATATGGATTTAAGAGTGTCCCTCCAGATGGGTGTAAAGTTCTGTCGTTTCTGCAAAAGGTTAGTCCGCTTAAAGCAAATTGATACGTATACCATCCGGGATAAGTTGCACAAGCATCATCTTGGGTACAGCCGCCTGAAGACAAACTTTGAGCAAGCTCTCGACTCATTCCACTTGAGTCCACCATATTTACAGGATCCCCCTCAACATATATATACCCATTGAGGCTCATCGGCCTGCTAGGGATGCCCTCAAACGGATCAAGCGAGGGGAAGATGCCCAGGTGCGGCGCGTAGTGGCGTGCCCGCAGGTACACCAGCCCGTTCGCGTCGGTCTGCTCGCCGGTGAAGCCGAACGGCATCCCCAGGTTGCCCTGTGCGCCGAAGGGGTCGCCATAAGGCGCGTAGTGCTGCATCCCGTTCACGGCCAGGGTATGGCCGACGATGCTGCGCAAGCGGTCTGAAGTTCAGGGCAGCATGTTTATCGTATTTACTGGCAAATGCTTGTATAATTTCGATAACTTCGTTTGGGCACTTTTTCCAGTGCAAACCGACCCCGGTAAAGTCCAATATTTAACACATCAGGAGAGACCGCAGCATGAGTGCAACGCAAAAATTTATCAAGCAGACGGAAACTTATGGCACGAATCACTACCATCCCCTGCCCGTAGTGATTGAACGTGCCGAAGGCTGCTGGATGATCGATGTCGAGGGGAAGCGTTACCTGGATATGCTGAGTGCATATTCAGCCGTGAGTTTTGGGCATCTTCACCCGCGCATTATCGCGGCAGCACAACAGCAGATGGAACGTGTTACCCTTACATCACGCGCGTTTCACACCGACAAACTGGGGCCGCTGGCCGAAGCGCTGACACGGCTGACGGGGATGAGCCGGGCGCTGTTCATGAACTCTGGCGCGGAGGCGGTGGAAACCGCAGTGAAGATTTCGCGCAAGTGGGGCTACCGGATCAAAGAAGTGCCGCGCTACGAGGCCGAGATTATCGTCTGCCAGAACAACTTTCATGGCCGCACGACGACAGTCATCAGCTTCTCTACTGAAGAACATTATAAATATGACTTTGGCCCGCTGACCCCCGGCTTTAAGGCCATTCCCTTTGGCGATGCTGACGCGCTGGAAGCGGCAATCACGCCGAACACGGTCGCCTTTCTGGTCGAGCCGATTCAGGGTGAAGGCGGTATCATCGTGCCGCCCGATGATTATCTGCCCAGGGTGCGCGAAATCTGCGACCGGCATAATGTACTGCTGGTAGCGGATGAGATTCAGGTGGGGCTGGGACGCACGGGCAAAAACTTCTGCTACGAGCATTATGGCATTAAGCCCGATATTCTCATTCTGGGCAAGGCATTGGGTGGCGGCATCTTCCCCGTGTCGGCGGTGGTGACACGCGACGGGATTCTGAGCCTGCTCACACCGGGTGAACATGGCAGCACCTTCGGCGCGAATCCGTTGGGGTGTGCCATTGCGCTGGAGGCGATTGCGGTACTGGAAGAAGAACAGCTCTCACAGCGGGCGCAGGAGATGGGTGAGTACCTGACGGAACGCCTGTGGGAGATCAACAGCCCTTATGTGAAGGAAGTGCGGGGCAAGGGTCTGCTGGTGGGCTTGCAGCTTCAGCCAGAAGCAGGCGGGGCGCGCCCGTTCTGCGAGAAGCTGATGGACGAGGGGCTGCTGTGTAAGGAAACGCATGAAGATGTGATCCGCTTCGCGCCGCCGCTGGTCATCAGCAAAGAGGAAATTGACTGGGCGGTGGAGCGTGTGCAGAAGGTGCTGACCCCCTCGCTGGAAACTGAGCCGGGGAAAGCCTAGACCCACGCTAGAACAACCCTCTGAAAATGCCTATAATAATGCCTGCTTCATGATGAAACAGGCATTATTATTTGGAGATGTGCCTGCCTGCCTTGAACACAGGGCAGGTTTTGTCATGATTTACGCCGGAGGATGAGAACGTGCTGTACTGGGCCGACCAACTGATTAACGAGATAGACGCGGCGGAAATCGTGCTGAACGACTCGAAAACGTATTCCGGCAGCGCGCATGTAGGATCCCTGCGCGGCCCGGTGATCCATGATGTGATTTATCGGGCGGCGCGTGCTGCCGGGCGGCCAGCGAAATTTTATTATGGCAGCGATGATTATGACGCGCTGGACGCGGTGCCGCCGGCACTCTCACGAGAGCGTTATGAGGCGTACCTGGGGCAGCCATTGTGCAATATCCCTGCCCCGGATAATACAGAGCGCAGTTATGCCGAATACTTCTATGATGAATTCATGGCGGTTCAGCACAAGCTCGGCATCTATCCCGAACCGTATCGCATGAGTGACCTGTATCGCACTGGCCGAATGAATGAGGTCATCCGCACCGTGCTGGAAAACGCGGCAGAAGTCCGTGCGATTTACCTGGAAGTGAGCAATTCTGAACGCCCTGATGATTGGCTGCCATTCAGCACGATCTGCGAGAACTGTGGCAAAATCGCTACGACGCGCGTCTATCAATTCGACGGTGAAAAAGTCCATTACCGCTGTGCGCTGGATGCTGTCGATTATACCCAAGGCTGTGGGCATGAAGGCGCAGTAAGCCCGTTTGATGGCAACGGTAAACTGCCCTGGAAGCTGGAATGGGCGACACGCTGGCAGGTGCTGGGCGTGACCGTGGAGGGCGCGGGTATGGATCATTCGGTCGATGGCGGCTCACGCGATGTCGCCGAGGCGATCTGCCGCCGGGTACTGCACCGCGAACCCCCGGTCAATGTACCTTACGAATTTTTCCTGCTGGACGGCGGCAAGATGAGTTCCTCGAAGGGGATTGGGTTTTCTGCGCGTGAAGTGGGCGAGGCGCTGCCGCCGGAACTGCTGCGGTATATCCTGGTGCGCACGCGCCCACGCACCGCCATCAATTTTACGCTAGAAGGGAACGCTGTCCCGCGCCTGTTCGACGAGTATGATGCGGCCTTCGAGGGATATTTACAGGAAAACGAGGATGAGGAACAGGCCTGGCAAAAGCGCCTGTTTGAGCTTTCCCGCATTGATGCCCATGAAAAGCTGCTGCCGTGGTATCGCCCACGCTTTATGCATGTGGTTACGGTTATCCAGATTCCCGGCCTGAATGCTTTAGCGCACTTTGAAGCGCATAAAGGCGCGCCGCTAGCACCGGAAGAGATCATAGAAGCACAAAAGCGCATGGATTATGCCCGGTTGTGGCTGGAACGATTCGCACCGGAGAGCGCTATCTTCGAGGTACAGGCGCAGCTACCGTCCACCGCGCGTGAACTGGATGAGACACAACGGGTGTTCCTGTCCAGACTGCTGGAATGGTACCGGGAACAGGATGCGCCCAGTGGTGAACAGCTTCATAAGCGCATCTATGATATTGCGACGGATATGGGGTTGAAGCCGGGACAGGCTTTCCAGACTATTTACCAGATTATCCTGGGGCGCACCAGCGGCCCACGCGCCGGCGAACTGCTGGCCGCGCTGGACACGGCGTTTGTAGTCAAGCGCTTGCAGCAGGCGGAAGCTATCTATTATCTACAGGCGGCGGCTTACAAGATTGTCGAGAAGCGGCAGGATGCGACTTACCGTGATGTGCTGAAAATTCACACGGACGTTCTGGATAAATTCCCTGATTTGCGTATTGGCGTGGCTGCCATT
>JBGSXK010000001.1:0-4949 GCA_041751455.1 Anaerolineae bacterium | reverse complement strand
GTGCCGAAAACCACCACTTTCGGGGATTTCTCAAAGCTCATCTGCTGGCGGCAGTACCCCAGAACTGCCTCAGCGCTTACTTCTGCATCATCATCCAGCACGATATACGCACCCACCTCCTCGCCATAATAATCGTTAGGGAAGGCCACTGCCAAACCTACTTTTACGCCGGGAATTTGCAGCAGCACCTCCTCAATATCAAAGGGGCTGAATTTCACTCCGCCACGGTTAATCAGCTCCTTGATGCGCCCGGTAATAAAAAAGAACCTGCGTCCACGTGCGTCTTCCTGATAGAACCCCTCATCACCGCTGCGAAACCAGCCAAACCTGAAGGTTTCGGCATTCGCGTCCGGGCGCTGATAGTAATACTTCATCACGTTATGCCCGCGTATGCAGATTTCGCCACGCTCGCCCGGCCCAAGTTGCAGCCCACTGCCTGCTGCATCAAAAATCGCCATTTCATTGGGTGCAATAGGACAGCCGATGCTGGGATACCCATAATCGAGCAGCCAGTGCCGATGTTCCTCCCATGACAGATCAATCGGTAAATAACAGCTATAGCAGGTTGTCTCGCTCAGGCCATAACCATGCAAAATGGGGATGCCAAGTGTATCCTCGAACTGACGCACCAGTGCCATCGCCAGTGTACCCGCCCCGCACACAAAATGACGGAAGTGGGTCAGTTCCCGGCGTGAGATGCGTGGCCCAAAGATGGTATTACCCTGCTGCTGCTGTTCCTGGGCGTATTCCAGCAAAAACTGGAGCAGTGTAGGAACCACACTAACGATATTGACCTGCTCCTGCACCACTCGCTCCCAGAATGTGCTGACCGAAAAAGCACGATTCAACACCGTGCTGCCACCTACGTAGAGCGGTGTCACCAACGTGACCACAATGCCGTTGACGTGGTGAATGGGCAGGACACACATCAGGCGCTGGCTGCCGGTGATCGCCTGCCACTGGCTGATACCCTGCGCGTCCACCAGCAGATTATACTGTGTCAGCACCACGCCTTTGGGCGCACCTGTCGTCCCGCTGGTGTAGACCAGCAGTGCCTCATCATCCAGTGTGGGGGTTGCGCTGGTGGCAGTGTCGCCGGCTTTGGGCATATCGTCCGCCAGATAAGCGGTGGGGCGGCTGCGCACTTCGTCATGGAACTGCATGTAATCCCTCACAGGTTCACCACCCACCTGCACGATCTGGCGGATACTGGGTACACCCAGTCCCTCTTCTGGCGCACCATGAATCACCTGGCGGGCACGTTCCAGATATTCACCACCTACCAGACACACCTCTGCCTCACTGTTACGCAGGATATAGGCGATGCGTCGATCATCTTCTGCCACATTCTGTGGCACAACGGCTGCGCCAATCACCCAGCACGCAAAATAGATCAGTACGGTATCGCTGTGATTATAGGCAATTGTCGCCACCCGGTCGCCGCGCTTCACGCCCAGATCATCATGCAGGAAGTTAGCGACCTGATGCACACGAGCATTAAATTCGGCATAGCTCAATTCTTCACGCTGGCCGTTTTCATCATAGTGGATGAGAAAGGTTTTCTCAGGCGCAGTTTTGGCATGGAGTGACAGCGCATGACGGATGTGCATATAAGGCACCTGGCGCTGCTCCGGCGGGATGCCATTTACTGTTTGAGCAGTATGGATGTTAGCCAATGTGGTTTCGTCAAGAACAGTATCCATCAGTAAATCCTTTCTTACTTTAAAACGCCAGCCTGTAGAAATTATGGAAAAAAGCAAAGTAAAACTCTATAAATCCGGCGGCCTGGCGTTTCAATTCTCATTCTACAATGAACTGTCCGGTGATTACCCATGAATCGCCCGCGTCAACACCGCTGGCGGGGAGTGGATTCCCGGTGCTGTCCAGCACCATGACTTCGATATGATAAACGCCTGGAGGGGTTTGCGGGTTGAGATTAAGATCATAGGTGACACGCCACCATTCACCGGGCTGCCATGTACTGACGGGGATACGACGCAGCAGATCGTCGGGGCGTTCCAGTGCCGCGCCATATGTCTGGCCGATGGTGTCGGTAAAGCGCACACGCGAGGTCGCGTCCACATCAGGCCGCAGTGCCTCCCAGTATAATGTCACCTGTACCCAGTTGCTTGGCGGGTGCAGGCGGGTGTCATGCGCGCTGCCCTGTGTCACAGGCAAAAAGGCCCCGCGCAGTGCCAGCACAGTGCCAAACTGTGCTTCCAATACACGCACATCTGTTGGAAGGTCATTCACCCGCGGCGCGAAATCAAAAGCTCGAATGTGCATCCCGGCAGGGAAGGCTTCGGTCAGCAGCGCAGCGCTGTGAGATGAGAACCAGAGCGGTGCATGGCCTTCTGGATCGGCAACAATAGGTTGATAGCTGACCAGCCAGACACGCTCCTGTGCAGCAGTCAAGGGCGCTAATATACTGTCGAGGTCAACATCATCAGACACCCGCGGGAGTACCCCCGTCACCGGAGCGCTGCCATGATAGTGGAACTTAAACGCCTCCTGCCCCCAATCCGGGATCACAATAATTGCATCACCGGGGCGTTCATGCTGGCGCACAAACCTGGCCGCGGCCACCCAATCATCACGAAAATCACGATTCAGGTCATGAGCCACCCCGGTCAGGCTGACCCCGACGAAAGTAATCAGCAGCAGAGCCGCAGCATATTGTTCCCATCCGTGTTGATGACGGCGGGAAGATAGAGAAAGCAGCATCCCCGCTGCCAGCGCCAGCAGCAGCGGTACAAAAGGCACAAGGTAGCGCGCCTTATACATCCCGGCCAGCCATGCCAGCCCTGACATACCCACCAACCCAACCCACATCGGGCTGATTAACGGGAGCGTGCGCCTATCACACCGTGCCAGTATCAGAGAGCCAATGAGCAGCAAAGCTACCAATAGCAGACCCACCAGCGGACTATTCAGCGCCCGATGTGCCAGCAGCGCCGTGAGGATCGCGCTCAAAGCGCTGAGGGGATCGCCAAAGCTGGCCTCAGCAATCTCCGCGCCCAGCGGCCTGCCGGATCGATAAAGCGACCAGACCGTGTTAAAGAAAGGCAGATACAGCAGCCCGGCCAGCGCGAATGCCGCTATAGTGAGAACACCCTCGCGCCGTTTTCGGTCATCCTGAACAGTACGAGGAGCGGCAAAAAAAGCATCCACAACAGCGCCGACTGCCAGCGCGACCAGTACCAGCCCACCCACAATATGGGTATAAGCCGCCAGCAGGCCGCACAAAGCCGCGTTCGCATACCACCGGGCACGCCGCTGACTCCAGGCCGCTTCCATAATGCACACCACTCCGGCAGTAGTAAACAGCGCCAGCAGGCTGTACATTCGGATGAGATAAGTCGAGTAAATCAGCAGCGGCGCGACGATCCACAAGCCCCCGGCAGCCAGTGCTGCCCGGCGCTTGAACACGCGCCCGGTCAGGCGCAGCAGCAGCGTCCCGGTCAGCAGATCGACCAGGATATTCATGAGCCGCAGGCTGAGCAGCGACTCGCCTGTCAGCGTCGTCCAGCCTTTGAGTGCCAGAAAATGCAGCGGTGGATGAATATCATATTCCAGTCGTGCCAGCCCGGCCAGCAAATCTCCCACTTCGTAACGCGAAAGTGCCAGGCTGAAGGCATCATCACCTTCCAGCCCGTGATAATCGTACAGCAGCAGGCGCAGCACGAACCCTGCACCCAAAAGCAGCAGCGCAATGATGAGAAATGAACGGTGTGTCGTCATGGCGCAGATTGTGGCCGAAAAGCTCCGAAGTGTCTACAGCAAACTCTAGGGCAGCGGATGGTGAACCGCCATGCGATACACAGCCTGAATTTCGTCAGCGCTGGTAATGCAGAGATCAAGGTCTTTGAGCAGGCCATCTCCTACCCCATAAACCCAGCCATGAACAGAAAGTTCCTGCCCACGCCGCCATGCACCCTGCACGATAGTGGTATGGCACACATGATAAACCTGCTCAATGACGTTGAGTTCGCAAAAGCGATTAAAACGCGCCCCAGCATCTTCAATCGTACTCAACGCGAGGTCATGCTTCTGGTAAACATCTTTCAGGTGGCGCAGCCAGTTATCAATCAGGCCTAATTCCTGATTTTGCATCGCTGCCAGCACACCACCACACCCATAATGTCCACAGACAATGATATGCCTGACCCGCAGCACCTCTACTGCGTACTGAATGACAGACAGACAGTTGAGGTCAGTATGAATGACAATATTGGCAATGTTGCGATGCACGAACACCTCGCCGGGCAGAAGGCCAATAATCTGGTTGGCAGGCACACGGCTGTCGGCGCAGCCAATCCACAGATACTCTGGAGCCTGTTGGGCAGCCAGGTGCTGAAAAAATTGCGGATGAGCAGCAGTCATTTGTGCCACCCAGGTACGGTTATTGTCAAACAGGTGCTTCAGAACGCGCATATTTATCCCTTCAGAAAGTCCAATCGGGAGTGATTTTAGCAGTACCACACCAAAAGGTCAGGATCAGGCCGCATTTTATAACCACTGGTTTTTAGAACCTCATCCTAACAGGTATACTCCACCTTCAAAATGCGTAGTGAAAGACAGCCTGATCGTGCCGTAATCGCACGGGGCGCTGCCTCAACTGGGAGCACACATATGAAAACGATACGCTGGGGAATTATCGGCTGTGGTGACGTGACAGAAGTCAAAAGCGGCCCTGGTTTACAGAAGGCGACTCATTCCGCGCTGGTGGCGGTCATGCGCCGTAGCGGTGATCTGGCGCGTGACTATGCGCAGCGGCACAATGTCGCGCGCTGGTACGATGATGCCGACGCGCTGATTCATGACCCGGAGGTGGACGCGGTCTACATCGCCACGCCGCCGGATTCGCATCGGGATTACACACTGAAGGTAGCGCAGGCAGGCAAGCCATGTTATGTCGAAAAACCGATGGCGCGCAATTATGCCGAATG